>JBATMT010000242.1:0-5289 GCA_049289975.1 Paracoccaceae bacterium
GCCTATGAAGGCATGCCCGGATATGCCCATATCGATGATTCCGGCACCGGCCTTGCGACCGGACTGGACTTCAGCACCGGCGGCCTTTTCGATGCGGCCAGTTTCGACCTTGTGTCGTGGGGCTACAACTTCTGGTTCCCACCGGGACCACTTTCAGACAACATCGCCGTCACCGGCTTTCTGAATGGCGCGGTCGTCGGTCAGGCCAGTTTCATCCTCAGCGATATTGCCGGAACGCTTCAGACCTTCACGCTCGGCTCGGCCTTCGCTGCCATCGACAAGTTTCGGATCGAGCTTCTCTATCCCGTCAATGTTGCCATGTGCGATGCGCCCTGCGGCCATTTCGACCTCGACAGCGTGACCCTGAACGGTGTCGGTCCGGCGCTGGTGCCGCTGCCTGCAGGTGGCCTGCTTGTCGGAACGGGAATGATCGCCCTGATGGGAATTGGCCGCCGCCGCAAGGCACAAGCCTGAGGCCAGTCGGCGCGCGCCCTAAAGGTCGGGTCGCACGATGCCGCGTTCGGTTACGATCAGGTCCAGCGGCTGATCCGTCGCCTCGGTCGGCACGCGATCTATCTGTTGTGCCGCGAAGGCGAAACCGATCGCCTTGATCGGACCCATTGCCCTGAGAAGTTCCAGCGTGCGGTCGTAAAAACCGCCGCCATAACCCAACCGGAAGCCGCGCCGGTCGAACGCCAGCAGCGGCACCACCAGAATTTCTGGCACCAGCCAGTCGCCGCTTTCCGGGATCAGCGCGCCAAATTCACCCTCGATCATCGATGTGGTGGGTGTCCATTCACGGAACTTGAGCGGCCGGCCCGCGCCAAGGATGACGGGCACGCCAACCCGGCCGCCTGCCCCAAAATGCGTTGCCATCGCCGGGATGCAGTTGATCTCGGTCCGCATCGGCATGTAGCCGGCCAATACCTTGCCCGCATGTGGGGTCAGCGCCTTTTCCAGACCCGCCGTGTCGTGGCTCGTCCGGCGCGCAAATGCATCCTTGCGCCGGGAATAGGCAACTTTTCGGGCCGCAGCTTTTTCTTCGGAAAGGGTCATAACATCAACATTGTAGCGAGACCGAGGAACGTCAAGTAGCCCATCACGTCGGTCAAGGTTGTTACGAAGGTTCCAGAGGCCAGCGCCGGATCAAGGCCCAGCTTTTCAAGCCCCAAAGGTACCATCACTCCGCCCATTGCTGCAACGATCTGGTTGACGATCATCGCCAGTCCCAGGACCACGCCCAACATCGGCTGGCCAAAGACAGCCATGGCGCCAAGGCCAAGGATCACCGACAGTCCGAGCCCGTTCAAGATCCCTGCCCCGAGTTCGCGCATCACCACACGTTTGGCGTTGGAGTTCGTCAGGTCGCGCGTTGCCAGCGCCCTGACCGCCACCGCAAGCGACTGCGTTCCTGCGATCCCGCCTGTCGAGGCCACAATCGGCATGACTGCCGCCAGCGTGACGAGTTGCGCGATGGTACTTTCAAAGCGCGAGATGACGAAGGCTGACATCGAGGCGGTGAACAGGTTCACCACCAGCCACGGAATGCGCTGCCGCGCCGTTGCAATCGCCCCGTCCGAGATCGAGCTTTCGCCGCCGACACCGGCAAGGTGGAGAATATCCTCCTCGTGTTCTTCATCCAGAACTGCCATCGCGTCGTCGATGGTGATCACGCCGACCAGTCGATCATGCTCGTCTACCACAGGCGCCGAAATCAAGTGGTACTGGTTGAAGGCATAGGCCACGTCACCTTCGTCCTCGAGAACCGAAATGGTGCGGAAACTGTCTTCGAGAATTTCCTTCAGCTTCACCGCGCGCTTGGACGACAGCAGCTTGCCCAGTGTCACATAGCCAACCGGATGCCAGCGCGGATCGACAAGGATCATGTGATAGAACTGGTCAGGCAACTCGGTTTCGCTGCGCAGGAAATCGATAGCCTCGCCCACCGACCAATGTTCTGGCGCGGTCACAACTTCGCGCTGCATCAGGCGACCGGCGGAATATTCCGGATAGGTCAGCGACTGTTCAACCGCCGCCCGCTCGCTGTCATCCAGCGCGCCAAGGATCAGCTCCTGCTGCGGCTCTTCCAGATCCTCGACAATATCGACGACATCATCGGAATCGAGCTCACGCACCGCATCTTGCAGCACGTCCGGCGGCAGCGCCGCGATGACATCGTCGCGGATGGATTCGTCGAGTTCCGACAAGATTTCGCCGTCGATCCCGTGCGACCACAGCGCGACCAGCCGTCCCCGCTCGCCCGCACCGATCTGTTCGAAAAGGTCGGCGATATCGGCCGCGTGCAGCGGCTCCATCAGCCTGTCGATTTCGGCCATGTCCCCGGCGTCAACAGCCTCCAGAATCGCGTCCACGGTTCGCGGATCGAGCGAATAGTCCTCTTCGTCGCGATCTGTGGTGCGGTCTGTTTGCTGAACGTCGGTTTCGGTCATGAGGCCCCCTTCCGATTGCCGCGACCTTAGCGGAAGGAGTTTCAAAGAAACAGAGGTATCGGGCAAATTTACCCGCGCCACAAAAGGGGGTTAGAGTACACTTCGCAGGAATGGAGCGAACGGCATGGCAGACCTTCTGATCGGACAGACCCTCTCATTCGGCGGCGATCCCTTCGCCGAAGGACCAGATGCCGCGCGCCATTCGGCACGGGGCGGCGTGCTTGTGGACGGCGGAGTGATCCGCGCCGTGGGCGAGGCTGACGACCTGCGGCATGCCCACCCACAGGCGCGCGTCACCGACTATGGCGACGGGCTGATCTCGGCAGGTTTCATCGACGCGCATGTGCACTATCCGCAGACCGCGATGATTGCCTCGTGGGGCAAGCGGCTGATCGACTGGCTGAACAGCTATACCTTCCCCGAAGAAATGCGCTTTGCCGACAAGGCCTATGCCGACGAGATCGCCGGTCGCTACTTCGACCTGACTCTGGCCAATGGCACTACCACCGTCTGCTCCTATGCGACGATCCACCCTGAAAGCGTCGATGCCTTCTTCGAGGCTGCCCAGTCCCGCGGCCTGCGCGCCTATGCCGGCAAGACCTGCATGGACCGCAATGCCCCCGACGGCCTGCGCGACACGCCCAAGACCGCCTATGACGACAGCAAGCGGCTTTTGGAAAAGTGGCACGGTCAGGACCGGCTGTCCTATGTCATCACCCCACGCTTTTCACCGACATCGACGCCAGAGCAACTTATGGCGATGGGGGCGCTCTGGCGCGAGCATCCCGAATGTCTGATGCAAACCCACCTGTCCGAGCAGACCGACGAAGTGGAGTGGGTCAAATCGCTTTTTCCTCAGTCGCGGGACTATCTCGACACCTATGAGGCGCAAGGGCTGCTGGGTGAAGGCGCGCTGTTTGGCCACGCGATCTATCTGACCGACCGCGAGATCGACCGTATCCGCGAAACCGGCGCAGCACTGGTGCATTGCCCGACCTCGAACACCTTCATCGGCTCGGGCCTGTTTTCGACTGCCGCGATGATTGCCAAGGGCATCCGCATCGGACTTGCCACCGACACCGGCGGCGGGTCATCGTTCTCGATGCTGCGCACCATGGCCGCAGCCTATGAGATCGGCCAGTTGCGCGGCAGCGCCCTGCATCCGTCGCAACTGTGGTGGCTGGCGACGGTTGGCTCGGCCCGTTCGCTCCGCGCCGAGACCCGCATCGGCAACCTTGTGCCGGGGATGGAGGCAGACATCACAGTGATCGACCTCGGCTCGACCCCAGCCATCGCGCAACGGTCCGCCCGCGCCAAGGATATCTGGGAAGCGATCTTCCCGACGATCATGATGGGCGACGACCGCGCGACACGCTCGGTCTGGGTGGGCGGCAAGCGGGCGATCTGAGAAGGACGAAGGGCGCTGCCCCTCGTGCTCCCCGGGATATTTCTGAAAAGAAGATCAAGAAGAGTGCTTAAAGCGCCAACTGCCTTGCGAGGCGGTTCTGTCTTTCGATCAACGTGGGCAGGTCGATTGTGGCAACCTGACCATCGCGAACCACATGACGCCCTTCGACAAACAGATCTTTCACACGTGTCGGACCGCACAGCATCAGCGCCGCCACCGGGTCCCAAGCGCCGGCAGCCTCGATGTCGCGCATGTCCCATATGGCGAGGTCGGCGCGTTTGCCGGGCTCGATCGAGCCGCAGTCCGGCCGGCCAAGAACGCGCGCCCCGCCCAGCGTTGCAATCTCGAGCGCCTCACGCGCGCTCATTGCATTGGCGCCATTGGCGACACGTTGCAGCAGCATCGCCATGCGCGCTTCCGCCACCAGATTTCCTGCGTCATTTGAGGCAGACCCATCGACACCCAGACCGACCTTGACACCCGCGTCCCGCATCTGGCGAACTGGGGCAATGCCCGAGCCGAGTCTACAATTCGAACATGGGCAATGGGAAACCCCCGTCAAACTCCGGCCAAAAAGTTCAATTTCCGAACTATCAAGCTTTACGCAATGCGCATGCCATACATCGTCGCCAGTCCAGCCAAGCTCTTCGGCATACTGGCCGGGGCGGCAACCGAACTGCGCAAGGGAATAGGCGATGTCCTCGTCATTCTCGGCAAGGTGGGTATGCAGCATCACGCCCTTGTCGCGCGCCAGAAGGGCTGTGTCGCGCATCAGGTCGCGGCTGACGGAGAAGGGTGAGCAGGGCGCCAGACCGACGCGGACCATTGCACCGTCGCGTGGGTCGTGGTGCGCGTCCACCACCCGGACCATGTCCGCAAGGATCGCCTCTTCGCGTTCCACCAGCGCGTCGGGAGGCAGGCCGCCAAGGCTTTCGCCAATCGACATTGCGCCGCGCGTCGGGTGGAAGCGCAAACCGATCTCGCGCGCCGCGTCGATGGTATCGTCAAGCCTCGCGCCGTTCGGGAACAGATAGAGGTGGTCCGACGTCAGCGTACATCCCGACAGTGCCAGTTCTGCCAGCCCAGTCAGGGCCGAGACGCGAATTTCCTCTGGCCCCATCCGCCCCCAGATCGGATAGAGCGTACGGAGCCAGCCAAAGAGCAGCGCGTCCTGACCGCCCGGCACAGCCCGCGTCATTGACTGGTAGAGATGATGGTGCGTGTTCACCAGACCCGGCGTCACCACACAGCCCGCCGCCTGCACCACTTCGGCCCCTCGGGCCTCCAACCTCTGTCCCACCAAGGCTATCTGTCCGTTGCGGATCAGGACATCACCCTGCACCACTTCGGCGCGCGCTTCGTTCATCATCACCACGACGTCGGCGTTCTTGATGAGAATATCTTGCATGGTCAGTCCTTTGGTCCAAACAC
>JBATMT010000243.1:0-4075 GCA_049289975.1 Paracoccaceae bacterium
CACCTGCATCGTTACGACAATGAAGAACGAAGGCCCCTTCATCCTCGAATGGATCGCCTATCACCGCGCAATCGGCGTGGATGACTTCCTGATCTATTCCAACGACTGCACAGACGGAACCGACGAACTCCTCGACCTTTTGCAAGATCGTGGTCTGATCCAGCACCGCGCTAATCCCTTCCGCCAGATGCCGGGTCTCAAGCCCCAGCACGCCGCCCTGCAAGCCGCCGAGGCCGAGCCGCTGGTTCAGCAATGCAGCTGGGTGATCTGCATGGATGTCGATGAATTCATCAATATCCGCATCGGCGATGGCCGCCTGCCCACCCTCTATGCCGCGATGGGCGACGCCAACATGATCTCGCTCACCTGGCGGATGTTCGGCAATGCCGACGTGGCCCATTTCACCGATCGCTTCATCATCGAGCAATTCACCCACGCCGCGCACGAAATGACCCGCAAGCCGCATCAGGCTTGGGGCTTCAAGACGCTGTTTCGCAACATCGCCATCTACAAGAAGCTTGGCGTCCACCGCCCCAAGGGGCTGAAACCCGACCTTTGGGATCAGGTCAAATGGCTCAACGGATCTGGCCACCCGATGCCACGCGATGTCTTCCGCAACGGCTGGCGCTCCTCGGCAGAGACGTTTGGCTATGACTGGGTCAGCCTCAACCATTACGCCTGCCGCTCTGCCGAGAGCTTCCTCGTCAAGCGCGAACGTGGCCGGGTCAACCATGTCGATCGCGACCAGGGCCTGAACTATTGGTTCCGCATGAACCACAACGCCACCGAAGACCGCACGATCCTGACGAAGCTGGCGCTCTTGGAGGCCGAATGGGGCCGTCTCATGGCCGATTCCGGCATCCGCGCCGCCCATCTGTCAGCCGTGGCCGCGCACCAATCGAATATTGCCCAGTTGATGTCTCATCCCGCGCAGGTCAAACTCTACGATGCGCTCACCGGTGAGCGTATGCGCGCGCTCAGCCGCATCCTTCGTCATTTCGGTGCATCGGTGTTCAACGCCGGACCCGACGCGATCCCGCACGACCTGCACCGCTGGGATATACCGGCAGATTTCCTTTTCACCGTGGATCATCAGGGCGATGCCGAACACTGAACCGCAATTCCTCGCCATCTTGTGCGTGCGCAACGAGGGCGCATTCCTGCTCGACTGGCTCGCGCATCACCACGCCACGGGCTTCACCGATTTTCTGGTATTCTCCAACGACTGCTCCGACGGCACCGACCTTATCCTCGACCGTCTCGATGCCATGGGCTGGCTCACACATGTGCGGCAAACCGGACCTTTCTCGGAAGGGCCGCAATGGGCCGCACTCAAGGCTGCCAATGACCATCCCCTTGTGACGCGTGCCAGATGGGTCATGGTGCTCGACATCGATGAGTTCGTGAACATCCACA
The DNA here is from genome assembly GCA_049289975.1 of Paracoccaceae bacterium. Classification (GTDB taxonomy): domain Bacteria; phylum Pseudomonadota; class Alphaproteobacteria; order Rhodobacterales; family Rhodobacteraceae; genus TMP-24. The sequence continues at coordinate 1,417 of JBATMT010000243.1, forward strand.
CCGGCGATCACACTCTGCCCGCCCTCCTCGCCGCGCTCCCAACCGCAACCGCCATCCCGCTCACATGGCGGCTCTTCGGCAACGGCGGCATCGTGCACTACGAGGACCGCCCGCTCTGGGAGATCTTCACCCGAGCCGCGCCAAAGGTCATGGGCTGGCCTTGGCGCGCCGCCCTTTTCAAGACACTCTTTCGCAACGACGGCACCTACTCGCGCCTCGGCGTCCATCGCCCGCGCAAGCCTGACCCCGCGCGCCTGCCCGCCCAGCGATGGTTCGACGGATCGGGCCGCCAATTGCCACACGACTTCCACCGACAGCGCATCTTCTCGCCCATCGGCAAGGACAACTATGCGCTTGCCCAGATCAACCACTACGCGCTTGGCGCGATGGAGAGCTATCTGCTCAAGTGCGACCGGGGCCGGGCCAACCGCGAGGCGTCGACCTTCGACCTGTCATACTGGGTCGAACGCAATCTGGTACCCGAAGAGGACCGAACCCTCGTAGACCGGGCTGCCATGACCGCGCCATACCGCCGTGAATTGCACGCGGATGACGTACTCGGCTCCCTTCACCAGACAGCCGTGGCATGGCGCAAGAATCGCTTCGCAACCCTCATGGCCGACGAAGACTATCGCGCACTTTTCGCCCGCCTGCTGATGTCCCCCGGCAGCCGCGTCCCTACCATGACCGAAACACGGTTCCTGCTGTCATTCGCAGGAAAGCCGACGGGCGACGAGTAGCCGAACTTGTAACGTTAACGGAAACTTAGCGACCCCGATTTAGAAACAGCCCCGAACAGACCTACAAAATAGGGGCCATCTTGAACCAATCACCACTAAAGAACGCTTGCGCTTTCGCCGGGCAAGCATGTTAACCTTGTTGGGACGTCACAGGCCCACGCAGGCCAGTGAGGGTCGTGGGGCTGACAGAAATGGTGTGTTCGTGTTGAAGGACCTGGGCTCTCTCTCGGGCGCTGACGTTCATGCCCAGCTTGGCAAGCTGGGTGAACGTGAGGGCTATTATCGCCGCCTTGGCGACACCCATTCAGTGCTGTTCATGGACCGTGGCCCAACGCTCGTCGTGACCTTCGAGACATCCCGCGCAATTGCCCGACAAAAGATGGGTGGAGCGACCTTTGGCCAGTCAATCGCCGAACCGCGAAACTGGTCACACCTGTGCCTGATTGCCGACACCGAAAGCTGGTATCGTGCGCCCGAGGTCTATGAGTATTTCGATGAACTCGTCGATGAGGCCTTTTTCGAAGAATATGATCAGGTCGTGTTCTACGGAAGCGGCATGGCCGCCTATGCGGCAGCGGCCTACTCTGTCGCAGCGCCCGGCGCGACGGTCATCTTGATCCAGCCACAGGCCACGCTCGACCCAACTGTGGCGGGCTGGGACCCTCGCTTCTCCGAATATCGACGCCTGTGTTTCACCGACCGCTACGGCTTTGCGCCCGACATGACAGAAGGCGCGGGCCAGGTGTTCGTCTTCTATGATCCCGAACAATCGCTCGATGCGATGCATGCCGCGCTGTTCAAGCGGCCTTTCACCACGCTCCTGCCTTGCCGCCACCTTGGCGCGGATTTGGCCGGCGACCTGCAAGCCATGCACATCCTGCCATCCGTTCTCAGCGCCGCCGCGACCGGCACATTTGATGCGGGGCTGTTCTGGACTTTCTTCCGCGCCCGCCGCAATCACCTGCCCTATCTCAAAAGGCTCCTCCGGCGGCTTGAATCGGACGGCAGGCCCGGCCTCGGCGCCATACTCGCCCGCAACACCGGCCAGCGGCTCAACGACCCTCAGTATCTCACCCGCGCCGATGAGCTTTCGCGTCAGATCGAGGACGCGCTGCGCTGATCAGCAGCGATAGGCGACTGCATGCAGGCTGTAGACGTCCGTACCCGGCGTAGCCTGATCGAAGACGACCGTATTCGCGCCCGACGTTTGCGCGTCGGCCAAAATCTTGTTGCGCATGTACTTAAGCCCCTGCGTCGCCAACGGCCCGAAAACGCTGGGCGAGCCACTGATGTCGGTGACATAGGTACAAGCCGCAACCTCTGCTTTCGTCGCCTCGCGCACGCCGGACACGCCGGTAAAGCCCGGATCGTCGGTGCAACTTGCTACTGTCGCCGCAATGACGACTGCCACGGAGAACTTCCGCATGTTTCTGCCCTTTCCTCGGACGGGCGGTTCAGCCACCCTTTGACGTTTCCTGCCCGGCATAAAGCCGACAATTGGGGAGATTCTGCGCAAGTTCAGAGGCCTCCGCAAGCAGCTTCACGCTTGCAGAAGCCGACATCGGCCAAACGCCGCCCGGTCATGATCTCAGCGTGAACGCCCGTCGAATGGCCGGGCCGCGACCTCGCGGGGCTCGATACCGTCAAGGCAGTTGATGTTGATCGCCGCCATCTCAGTACCATCGGGCGCACTGGCAAAGGCATAGCTTTCCACGCCGCAGGTCTTGCAGAACATGTGTGCGATCTTGTGGGTGTTGAACCGGTAGTCCGACATATTGTCGCCACCGGACAAAAGCTTGAAGTTTGCGCGCGGCGTGAACACCAGCACCATGCCGCGCTTCTGACATATCGAGCAATTGCAGGCGATGGCCCCGTCAAGCGAAGCATCCACCTCGTAACGCACGGCACCACAATGGCAC
>JBATMT010000244.1:0-6358 GCA_049289975.1 Paracoccaceae bacterium
GTGTTCCGACAGCGCGGGATACTAATATCTGGGCACATCAAGTTTGTGCCAGCGTCATCGGGGGCCGGTCCAATCGGTGCCGTCCTTGTAAAAAAACCGGGCTTTGCCGTTCGCAATTTCGACCTGCAGGTCAACATCCGAGTAGGTTGCAACCTCCCGTGGAGCTCTGCTTCCCACAACCAGAAACTTGGCGACCTTGTCCGTCCGGTTGATGAAGTGGTGGCCATTTGTCGAACCGGCAGGAAATGCGGCGCAGTCTCCCGACCGCATCACATACTCAGCTTCATCTTGAACCATCACGCATTCGCCTTCTGTCACCATGACGAATTCGTCTTCGTTCAGATGCCAGTGCCGCAGGCTGGACATGGCGCCGGGCTCGAGCATCACCATATTTGCGCCAAACTGTGTCAGGCCGCCCGCGTCCCCCAAACGTAAGGACGAACGGCCCTTCACCATCGATGCGTAGGGTTCCGGGTAGATGGAGCCGGTCTTTACCGGACATTTCGATTGGTCAATCAATCCCATGGTCTTCTCCCGACCAGCTGTCAGACGCGTTCGATGATAGTGGCGGCCCCCATGCCGGACGCGATGCACAGTGTGGCAAGGCCAACACCCTTGCCGGTGCGCTCCAATTCATCGAGCACAGTACCGATGATGATTGCTCCGGTGGCGCCAAGCGGGTGACCCATCGCGATCGAGCCGCCATTGGGGTTCACCTTCGCAGGATCGACGTCGAAGGCCTGCATGAACCGCAGCACGACTGACGCGAAGGCTTCATTGACCTCAAACAGGTCGATGTCCGAGATGCTCATACCGCTGTCCCGCAGGATTTTTTCGGTTACTGGAACGGGTCCGGTAAGCATGATTGTAGGGTCGGTGCCGATCTTTGCCGTCGCTCGGATGCGGGCGCGGGGTTTCAGACCGTGCGCTTTGCCGAACTCCGCATTTCCGATCAGCACTGCGGCAGCGCCGTCCACGATACCGGAAGAGTTTCCAGCGTGGTGAATATGATTGATCCGCTCAAGATGCGGGTATTTCATCATGGCAATCTTGTCGAAGCCGGGCATCACCTCACCCATCGCCCTGAACGACGGTTCGAGCTTGGCAAGTGCGGCAATATCTGTGCCAGGCCGCATGTATTCGTCTCGATCAAGGATCGTGAGACCGTTCTGGTCTTTCACGGGCACGATCGACTTTGCAAAGCGATTGTCTTTCCAGGCTTCAGCCGCACGGCGCTGGCTCTCGACGGCAAACGCATCGGCTTGTTCGCGGGTGAAACCATATTCGGTTGCGATAATGTCCGCGGAAATGCCCTGCGGCACGAAATAGGTCTTCATCGCAAGACTTGGGTCGACGGCAAATGCCGCACCGTCTGAGCCCATGGCAACCCGGCCCATCATTTCGACGCCGCCGGCGATGTAGGCTTGGCCCGCGCCCCCTTTGACCTGGTTGGCGGCAAGATTAACTGCTTCCATGCCCGACGCGCAAAAGCGGTTGATGGCCAGACCCGGAATTCTTTCGTCGAGATCCGACAGAAGAACGGCCGAGCGTGCGAGACAGCCACCCTGTTCGCCAACCTGGGTGACATTGCCCCAGATCACGTCTTCGACGGCATGTCCTTCCAGACCATTGCGTTCCTTGACAGCGTTGAGCATGCGGGCAGAAAGCGCCACGGACGTCACTTCGTGCAAGCTGCCGTCGGCACGACCCTTGCCCCGGGGTGTTCTAGCGGCGTCATAGATAAAAGCTTCGGTCATCAGTCCTCCTTATGCCCGGTCCGATGGGTTGCCGGGCATCATGTCATAGGGATGTTTCCAACCGGGCAGGGCGGCGATGCGGTCCAGCCAGCGGTCAATGTTGGGCCAGTGCTTTCGGTCAAAGCCGAAAGGTTCTGGATAATAGAGATAGGAGCAACAGGCTGTGTCGGCGATCGTGATATGGCCGCACGCGACCCAGTCGCGATTTTTGAGATGGCCGTCGACGATGCCATAGACGCCTTTGAGACGGGCCTGATGGAAGGCTATTACATCATGCGGGCGCTTTTCGGGCGGCAGGAAGTTTGCAAGAAACCTCGTCATTCCGGCTTGGCCGGAAAGCTTGTGGTTGTCCCAAAGCAGCCAGCGCAGAATTTCGCGTTGTTCTTCGGGCGATGTTGCCCCGAGTTTGCCGGTCTTTGAGGACGCATATGTCTGGATGACGCCAGATTGCGTCAGGACCAGATCGCCTTCGACGTAGACGGGTACTTCGCCCATCTCGTTCAGTGCTCTGAATTCAGGAGACCGCGCTTCGCCATTGAAGAAATCAACGTAGATGGGGTCCCAGTCGATGCCCGTCAGCGTAAGGGTCAATGCGGCCTTGTAGGCATTGCCGCTTTCGCCGAAGCAATAGAGCTTTGACTTCATTTGTCTGCACCCGCGTCTGATGGATGAGCGACTTGGCCAGCAAAGCCAAGGCGATTGGCATTTGCCAGCAATCGCGAAACTATGTCCAACGCACCCTGTGTGGGGTAACCGCACATTAAGATTGTTTGGGTAGGATCATCGGCATGGCAAGGTCGTATAGCCCTAGCCAAATGGTGTGAAAGGCCTCCCCGGAAGTTAGCGCGAAGATATGTCGCCAAGCTTTCGCTCACCTTGCCGGGGCGGCCTTTTGCAGCAAGATCAATCGCTTCCAATCCGTCCTCCCGCATCCTGTGGTTCAGGCCTTTCTGTCATCAAGCTCGGCTTTGAAAAGCCTGAGCCTATGGGTGAGGTTGTCTTTGTCTGTAACCGAGCCAAAATGCTCGAATACGAACGTAAGGGCCTCGTCTACCGAAACTCCTGCCTCTTCTGCGAACCGGAACAGAGACCTGTGGGCGTCGTTGGTCATGGCAACTGTAAATCGACGGGTCAGGCGAAGGCGCTTGGGCATTGTTCCCTCTTGGTCAGGCATATGGCAAAGCCCGTCGTCTGAATTGACGGGCTTTACCGGACAAGCACAGGCTAGAACGCCTCGGCCGCCAGCGCCATCACAGGTTCGGCACCAGATTGGATACGTGCAAGATGCATCGTAGTAGCCGGCAACTGACGAGCCATGTAGTAGCGGCCAGTTGCGATTTTGGTTTCGTAGAATGCCGGATCAGATGCGCCGTTTTTCAAGGCGGCCATGGCTGATTTTGCCATTTTTGCCCACATGAGACCAAAGCAGACGTGACCGAACAGATGCATGAAATCATACGATCCCGACAGCGCGGCGTTGGGGTTTTTCAAGCCATTTTGCATGAAGAACATTCCCGCAGTTTGCAGGTCTTTCGAAGCAGCCTTGAGGGGATCAAGGAACTGGCTCTTCAGAGCTTCGTCGCCTTCATTTTCCTTTATGAAGGATTTGACCATGTCGAAGAAGGCCATGACGTGCTTGCCGCCATCTTGCGTGAGTTTACGCCCGACGAGATCAAGAGCCTGAACGCCGTTTGCGCCCTCGTAGATCATGGCGATGCGGGCGTCGCGAACATACTGGCTCATACCCTGTTCTTCGATATAGCCGTGGCCGCCCCAGATTTGTTGCGCTTGAACGGCGCATTCAAAGCCCTTGTCGGTCTGGAAGCCCTTGATGATCGGCGTAAGAAGCGAGATCAGACCCTCTGCCGCAGCATCCCCCGTACCGTGTGCACGATCGATAAGATTCGCACCCCAATACGTAAATGCGCGCGCTCCTTCGACAAAACTTTTCTGGTCCATCAGGTTGCGGCGAATGTCGGGATGTACGATCAGCGGGTCGGCTGGACCGTTCGGGTTCTTGACGCCTGTAACGTCCCGGCCCTGAAGTCGATCTTTCGCGTATGCCAATGAATTCTGATAGGCGGCTTCGGCAACAGCGTAGCCTTGAAGGCCCACCCCCAGCCGCGCTTCGTTCATCATCGTGAACATCGCGCGCATCCCCTTGTGCAGTTCGCCAAGCAGGAAACCAGTCGCGCCGTCGTAGTTCATCACGCAGGTTGCATTGGCGTGAATGCCCATCTTTTCTTCAATCTTGCCAACCGAGACGGCATTGCGTGCGCCAAGCGTACCATCCTCGTTGACCATGAACTTCGGAACGATGAAAAGCGAAATGCCCTTGGTGCCTTCACCACCGCCCGGAGCCTTTGCCAGCACCAGATGAATGATGTTATCGGCCATGTCATGTTCACCAGCCGAAATGAAAATCTTCTGGCCTGTGATCTTGTAGCTGCCGTCGTCCTGTGGTTCAGCCTTGGTTCTGAGCTGACCCAAGTCCGTGCCACAGTGCGGCTCGGTCAGATTCATGGTGCCAGTCCATTCACAGCTGACCATCTTTGGCAGGTAGGTGGACTTCTGCGCATCAGTTCCGTGCGCATGGATGGCTGAGTAGGCGCCGTGGGTCAGCCCCTGATACATGTTGAAGGCCATGTTCGCCGACACGAACATCTCGCCCACCGCAGTTGCGAGAATGTAAGGCATGCCCTGACCACCGTATGCGGGGTCGCAATCCAGCGCGGTCCAGCCGCCTTCTTTCATGGCTTCGAACGCGGCTTTGAAGCCCTTTGGCGTGTAGACGACCCCGTTTTCGAGTCTGCACCCTTCGTGGTCCCCTGAACTGTTCAACGGCGCCAGAACATCACGTGCGATCTTACCTGCCTCTTCCAAGACTGCGGTCGTCAGATCACGTTCGAGAATTTCATAGCCAGGGATGTTGGCGGTTCCTACCTCAAGCACTTCGTGCAGCAGGAAATCCATGTCACGGGTCGGGGCAGTGTAGTTGGTCATGCTTGGTCTCTCCGGATCGACAACCGCTTATGCGGCTGGCTGACGTTCTTTGCTTTCGATCAGCTTTTCGCCTTCAGCGATCAGGCTGCTCAGTTCGGATATCGCGCTATCGAGTTCCGAGCGCTGTGATTTCATTTCGTCAAGGCGACGACGGGCCGTTTCAACCGACAGCTTCAGCTGCGTGTGCGGTTGATCGTTCATGTCATATGCGTCCAAAAGCTGACGAATTTCTTCAAGGCTCACGCCAAAACGCTTGCCGCGCAGAATTAATTTCAGCCGCGCGCGATCTCGGCGGGTGAAAAGCCGCTTCTGTCCGTCACGGATCGGAAACAGCAACTCTTTTTGCTCATAGAAGCGCAAGGTGCGCGGTGTAACATCGAACGCAACGCACATTTCGCGAATGCCTAGCAACTCTTGACTCATCGTCTTGCCCCTTTCAAATTTGCAATCCGGCCGCGCCAGAGGTGTGCAAGCTTCAACATGCTACAAGGGAAGTTGACGTTCACGTAATGATGACGTTGCGTCAGATTTTTTTTGACGAAACGTCATAGCGGCGACGGTCGTTTCGGCGATACCTGCTCGTCGTTCGCCAGGACGCATCCTTGTAAAATCAGGCGGTCGAAGTAGACTTGGTTTCGTCTCTCAGTGCCTTCAGTTCAGCGATCGTCGCGTCCAGTTCGGCACGTTGCAGCTCAAGGACGGCAAGTTGGCGTTCCGCTTTCTCGATAAGCGAGAGGTTTTGTTCACGTGTGCCTTTTTCACGGTAGATAAGCAGCCATTGCCGAATTTCCTCGAGGCTGAAGCCAAAGCGACGACCGCGGAGGATCAATGTCATGCGAGCAATTTCACGGGGTCCATAGAACCGCGAACGCCCTTCCTTAACTGGAGAGAGAAGTTCGATATATTCATAGTAGCGCAGGGTCCGAGGCGTCACGTCGAAGCGCGCGCACATCTCTTTGAAATTAAGTTGTTGGTCGGTCATGGCTTGCTCCCCCGTAAACCCTAAACGGTGATATTCATTCGCACAACGTTCTTGATAGGCAATAAATGCCTGACGCTGAGACGTCCAATGTCTGGCGTCAACGGACCTTGCAGCTTCCGCAAAAGCGCCGCTAACTAAGGCCGAGCCCGACGGCGCGCCGGGATTGAAACAGGAGAATCCGGGTGGACGAAAGCAAACGCAAACGGGCGCGTCAGTTCATTGAGGCCATCCCTCATTCCATGGCGCTTGGAATGGTTCTGGACTCGATTGAGGATGCAGCGGCAGTTATTTCAATGCCCTATGATGCGCGTTTCGTGGGTGACCCTCAGTCTGGAGTGATCCACGGCGGGGCTGTCTCGGCCCTGATGGACACCTGCTGCGGCACGGCGGTCATGGCCCATCCCTCGGGACCCCATAGCACTGCAACGATCGACTTGCGGATCGACTACATGAGGCCCGCGACGCCGGGGCAACGAATCCTGGCGCGGGCAGAGTGTTTTCATGTGACGAGATCGGTCGCGTTTGTCCGGGCAACAGCGCATGATGAAGATGAAGCGCGCATCGTTGCGATGGCAACAGGGACATTTACGTTTGACCAGTCCGGAGGCGCTAAATG
>JBATMT010000245.1:0-3175 GCA_049289975.1 Paracoccaceae bacterium
GCGTTAGGCCGCGACGGCCTGGTTCTCTCCCAAAAGCGCCCGGAACCGGCTGGGTGGCATGCCCTTGCGGCGCAGGAACTGGCGATTGAAGTTCGAAAGGTTGTTGAAGCCGATCGCAAAGCAGATGTCGGTCACGCTTTGACCCGGTTCGTTCATCAGCATCTGGCAGGCAAGATTGATACGCAGCCTGTTGACATACTCGACCACGCCCATACCGGTGTGCTTGCGGAAGCTGCGTGAGAAGGCCGAAGCGGTCATGCCTGCGGTTTCTGCAAGGTCGGTTTCGCTGAACTGGCCGGTCAGGTTTTCGTTGATGAAACGGAGAGCCTTGTTTACGCCAGCGGTCATGAAACCCGATGGGTCCGGCAGATAGGTGTCTGAGGCGAGCGTGCGAACCGAATTATCGCCTGCGAGTTGCGCAAGTAGATCGACGAACAGGCTGGCCCGCATCGGACCTTTGGCCGTGCAAAGCTCGGCGATTATGGAAGCACAGCGCAGCGAACAGGCGTCCGAGAAAAGCGCGCCACGCCGACTGACGTCGAACAAGCGATCGAAGTCGCTGATGTCGGGAAAGATGTCGCCGATGCCGACGAGCAAGGCTTCGGGAAACTGGACAACACGGCTACGCAGCGGAACGACTTCGCCCGGCGCCACGTGGCTGATCCAGTTATGTGGAAGGTTCGGTCCAGTCATCACAAGATTGCCCGGCTCGAATTCGCCAATGAAATCTCCGACGTAGTAGCGACCAGCCGTAGCCGCGACATAGTGAATTTCGATTTCTGGGTGGAAATGCCAGCGCACCGTGTGGAACGGATAACCGTGTTCCCACGCGGTAAAGGATTGTCCTCGTCCAATCTGAACGACTTCAAGATCCGGCTTCATGGCCACCTCCTCTGTTCGACACGGCTCTCCCTTCCGCGCCACGGTCCAACCTCCATCAGACCGTCCCTAGACCTTGACCCAAAGTCGGCGGGGCCGCTACCACTCAAGCGTCAACACATTGGTACTTTTTTGACATGTGCAGGCAAGATAACCCTGCAGGCATGATGGCGAAACGATCTGTGGGAATCGTGTTTTTTGGCGCAACTTACCTGCCCGTCGTTGTCAACGCACAAGGCCGCAACCGGTTCCCCCAGAACTCTTGCTCAATCGGCAGCGCGGACTGATCCATTCTGCGCTGCCTTGCGTACCACAATAAAGGAGACGCAGATGAGCCAGATCGCATTGCTTTATTCGGTGACCGTCGTGGTTTTCCTGTGCCTCGACATGATCGGCATCAGGTACCTTGTCTATCCGGTGTTCGAGAAGCACGTTGGCGATCTGCTTGCCTCGCCGCTGCGGATGGTGCCGTCGGCGGTCTTCTACTTGTTCTATGTGGCCGGGATTTTGTGGTTCGTGTCGCTTCCAGCTCTTAAGGAAAGTGCTCCGCTTCAGGCGCTGGTCGCGGGCGCACTCCTTGGAGCCATGTGCTATGGCACTTATGAATTCACGAACTATGCCACGCTGGACCGCTGGTCGTTTGAGCAGGTCTTGGTCGACGGGCTGTGGGGCACGTTTCTGACGGGATTTGCGGCATGGGCCGGGGTTGCCGTGATGAGCGGCAAACTCGCCTGATCAACGCAGGCGCGCGGTAAGTTTCAGCGACAGTGCATAGGGCAGAAGTTGCAGAAACTTCACGGCAAGCGTGAAGCGTTTGGGAAAATGAATTTCGAAACTGCTCCTTTGCAGGCCGCGCATGACTTGTTGGGCTGCTTCGTCTGCGGTGATCAGCGCAGGCATGGTGAAATCGTTCTTCTCGGTCAGGCGCGATTTTACGAAGCCCGGACAGACCAGCCTTACGTCGATGCGGGGAGCCAGTTCGACACGCAAGGTTTCTGCAAGGTTGTTCACGGCGGCCTTTGTGGCGGAATAGGCCTGACCGCCGGGGAGACCGATGTAGCCTGCGACCGAGCCGAAGAGCACCAGTTGACCACCATCCCGTAAAAGCGGGGGCGCCAGACGGGCCACGTCAAGTGTGCCGAGAAGATTGACGCGCACGAGCATTTCTGTTCGCGCGGGATCCAGATCGGCGACCTTGGCCGGGTCGTAAAGGGCGGCTGTACAGATCACCGCGTCGAGGCTGTTGGCGGACAGGGCGGCCACTGCGGATGCAAGGCTGTCTGCCTTGCCAAGGTCGAGTGGAAGGACCTGCGCGCCAGTGCACTTGCGCGCGAGTTCTGACAGAGCGGCTTCGTCGCGGGCCGACAGGATCAGCTTTGCACCATCTGCCGCCAACGCAAGGGCCAGAGCCTCGCCTATGCCGGCGCTGGCGCCGATTATCCAGATGCGTTTACCAGAAAATGACATCCTCAGATCCGGAAGATCGGCTGCAACAATCGTGGAATCAGGCCCCGGAAACGCAAGGGTGCGTCTGTTGCGGCAAGACATATGCAGGCATCACCCTGCCCCGCGACGGGTTGGTGTTCTATCTCGCCATGGGCGGTTTCCACATCACCCACACCAAAGCTGCCCTCGCTGTCGGCGAAGCTTCCCTGCAAGACCAGTGTGAGTTCCAGCCCGCCGTGGCCATGTTCCGGCACCGACTGGCCAGGTGGAATGTAGAGGAGCCGTAGCGATCCGGACTTGTCCGCCGACAGGATCTGCTGGCGGATACCACCGCCCAGCATTCGCCATTTCGGTGGCTGACCGCGAAGCGCCTCCATAACCGGTGCAGGATAGATGCCGGAGCGGCCGATGGACTTTGACGGCGGCGACGACGCATCGAGCGCGGCCAACATGCGGGCGCGCGCCTGATCAGACATCTTTGCCGGTGCGAGGCGATCGAGAAGCGCGCCACCCAACATCTCGACGGCCTCGGCGCGGGCGCGGCATGTGTCGCACATCGACAGGTGCGCGGCGACAACCACGGAAAAAGCCTGTGGAAGTGATCCCGCAACCAGTGCGTCGATCTGATCATCCGGTATGTGGTGGGCGATCTTTGTCATGGCCTATCTCAAGTCTTTCAACTCGCGCCGCAGCCTTTCAAGGCCAAGGCGAATTCGTGATTTGATCGTTCCCAAAGGCAGGCCGCTTAGCTGGCTGATCTGGCTGTGCGGCAAATCCTGGAGGAACGCCTGCTCCAGAAGGCGGCTCTGGTCGGGATTCAGCGCAGAAAGGGCGATGCGGAGCCTAGCCC
>JBATMT010000246.1:0-2049 GCA_049289975.1 Paracoccaceae bacterium
GGCATAAACGCCCTGGTTGCCGATGTCGCCCATCACCGAGACAGTGGCGCCATCGCCTGCCAGTCGGGTCACGGAGACCTGAGGATCGGGCGTCTGTTCCGCAAGTTTTTCAGTAATGATGCGACGCAAGGCCTCGGGCGAGTTTCCGGCAGCCTTGATGCGTCCAGCATAGGGGACAAAGATATTCCCACCGCCATCGACCTGCACCTCATTGAGGTTCGTCGAATTCATGCCGTTGTCGGCAAGCAGACCCTGATCGACGTTTTCCCAGATCGTCAGCCCAAGTTTGTCACCGGGCCGGATCTCGTCAGAGCCGACAAGACCAGCCGAAAGGAACGATCGAGAGAAGCCGCCGGAATGGGTTTGCCCGGTCAGCTTGGCTACGCGGGCTGTCACCGGCACAATAAACGAATCAGCGTTCTGTTCGGCGGCACCCGAGAGGATTTCCCGCTTGTTGGGGCCAGACCGCGGCAAACCACAGCCGGTGGTGAGCGCCACCAACGAAACACAGGCCACAGTCATGGCGAAACGCGATCTGAACTTGTCCACTGCCCCAACGCCCCGTATTTTTCGGTGTCTCTTTGGGACGAAATTAACGATTTCGGGTTCAAAAAGACAGATTGTTCATTCCGCAACTGCCAACTGTTGCTCGTCTGCCCCTGTAGCTTTTTCCAATGCCGCATAGGAAGATTCTGCGCTTAGCATACGGCGCACAATCAGGGCGAGCAATCGCTTGCGGCCATGTTCCGAATAGTAGCTGCCGTGCAGTTGCGAGGTTTCCAGAAGAAACTGGCGAAAGGCGCGGTAGCCGTCCGGGTCCGGCGGGCTCGGCGCGGCGAAGAAGTCGGCGAGCGGCTGGGCCGAAACGAACTCTGGCTTGCCGTAGACGGCACGCCCGAAGATGCGCAGGGGCAGGCCGCGCCACAGGACCTGCTGACCAGCAGTCGAGTTGACGGTCACGGCGCTGAGCGTGCGATTGAGGAGAGGTGCCAGCTTTCCGCCGCGTACGAAATGCACACGGCGCGACAGCCCGTGGCGCGCCGCTCCGTCGCGGACCGCCCGCTTGATGTCGAGCCGCCCATCTTCGAGCGGATGTGCCTTGAAAACCAGATGGTGTTCCGGGTCGCCGCCCTTGGCGAAAGCGGACAGGCATAGCTCGATGAACTCTTCGCCTGATGTAAAGTCGGAATGGGCACGGAAGCTTGCATCATGTTCTAGCTGCAAGAGCACCGTATGAAAGGCAAACCCACCCCATTTGATCCGTGCGCTGGCCATGTATCGTTCCAAGCGGTGCAATGGCCGCAGCAGCAGGCGGCGCAAATGCAGGCGAAACTCCTGCACAACCGAAATATCGCGATGTGGCCTGAACTCCGGATAGTGGCGGTTCATCGCCATGACACAGAAATGATAAAGCGCGCCGTAGAACATATGGGCGCGCATGTCGCCCCAATGGCCGGGCGGCGGCGGCGTATCCTGACCCGGATCGTCCAAGGCCTGCCGAATCGACGCGACGCTCGCCGCCATCAATGCTGAATTTCCGTTTGAGCCGTCGCGCTCATATGTCACCCAGTAGGGCCGCAGGTAACCTTCCTCGAACACATGAATGCGAAGGCCGCGCTGACGTGCCAGTCGGATAGCTTCGGCATGAATGGGGCGGGTATCGCCGTAAAGCACCAGATCAGTGATCTTCAGGCGCGACAGCAATTCCGCGCAGGTGGAGGGCCATTCAGTTTGCGCAGCGGAAAATGCAAAGTAGCGGCTGCGGCGCCAGAAAACCTCGTCCCCGCGATTGAAGCCCACGCGCCAGACCTGATGGCCGCCTGCATCCAGTTGTGCTGCAAGCTGGCGAAAGAAAGGTCCATGCGGCCCCTGCAACATCAGGAACCGTCGCGTGCTCTCCCATCCTTGGGGTCTTTTCACCGCGTGAACCAACACCAATATTGCGACCCTTGTACCTTTGTACTGCTCTGCCGCTTTTGGGGGCACGTGTCACGGGGAAAACGAGGCTGTCGCTGCCAGCCTTGCGCGTCAACAGGCCAAGGGCTAGGC
>JBATMT010000247.1:0-1741 GCA_049289975.1 Paracoccaceae bacterium
GGCGCGCGGGCCGCCGGTTTCGCCAAAGGAGATGAATGTCACACCGTAGATCGTGGTGCCGTCGGGGCTGGCGCGGTCGGCATGGATGACCCACTGGCCCTGATCGTCGCCCTGACGAAGCCAGAGGCCATCTTCACCGAAGGAGGCTTCGGCGCTGGTGGCGGTGCCGTTCTGGTTGGACAGCGTCTCGTATCGCTTGGTGGTGGCGGCAACGAGCGGGTTGAACACGGCGACCGAGATCGCGCCAAGCAGGAGTGCAGTGAGGATCGGGCCGACAAGGGTGCGCAGCGCCGAACGGCCAGCGGCGCGGGCGGCAACCAGTTCCGAGGTCCGCGCCAACCGGAGAAAGAGCGCGATGGCGGTAAGAATCATGATCAGCGGCAAGATGTGATAGATGCTGCCCGGCGTGTGCAAAAGTGCAAGACCCGCCGCATGGCCGAAACTGGCGCTGGCGGAACGGCGCACCTCCTCGATCAGGTCGATGAGATAGAGCACGCCGAAGAAGCCGGCGAACACCAGACAGAAGGTCACAAGGAAGCGGCGCGCGATGTAAAGCGAAAGCGTCATGCGGGCACTCCCCCGGCAGGCGCTTCGGGCGGTCCGGCGCGGCGGCGGCGGGCGGACCAGATCAGGAGCGCCACCGCAATGCCAAGACCCACGAGCGAGGGCATGTAGACGATCCAGACCATGTTTTCGTTGGCGGCTGCGGTCTTGTCGGCGAGGTTCGACAGAAAGAACAGCAAGATAAAGAGGCCGGACGCGAGCGCGATCTGCCGCCAGAGGCCAAAGCGTGAAAAGCTGCCGGTCAGGAGCGCGCTGAATGCGATCAGCACGGATGCGATGGCGAGAAGCGGTCTGGCAAAGCGGTCGTGGCCTTCAAAGAGCGCGTCGGCGCGTGTGGCGCCAGTTTCCGACAGCAACTGTTCCGAAGGGGCGAGCAAGGCCGTGGTCGAACGCTCCTCGATCGAGGGATAGCGCCTGCCCTGTGCGGCAATCATCGCGCCGATGTCATAGGTGAAACTGTCGAAGCGGGTGATGGCGAGGCGTTGGCCTTCGGTCTGCAGGCTTTGCGCCATGCCGTTGAACATCACCAGTTTCGGCGTGTTGCCGGATTTGACCAGAAAGGCGCGGCTTGCTGTATAGATCGTGGTCGATGCGGTTTGCCGCGCGTCCGACAGGAACATGTCTGCAAGCTCGCCGGTCGAGGAAATGGCGCGGATATAGAGGGTGATGCCTTCGGCGGGATGGATGAAGGTGCCCTCGGTCAGGAGTTTCGATGAGATGTTTTGCGAAATCTCGTCGTTGCGCATGTTCAGCCGGGTGCGGGCCAGCGGCACCAGAAGATGCGCGAGGACCGAAACAAGGAGCGCGACGATCAGGCCAAAATACAGCACCGGGCGCGCAAGGCGGAACGGCGAGAAACCGGTGGCCTGCATGACAACGAGTTCGCTTTCGCCGGCCATGCGGTTGGTGGCGTGGACCACGGCAACAAAGGCCGCGACTGGCAGCATCAGGCGGATGACGTTGGGCAGGGTCAAGGCGGTCATCTCGAGGAAGACCCAGACCGACTGGCCATCGGAAATCAGACGGTCAAACAGCCTCACCGCGCTGTTGACCCAGTAGACCGAGACCAGGACAAGCGCGAAGAAGCCAAAGACCATCATCAGTTGCGACAGCATGTATCTGTCGAATCTGGACACGCGCCCTAGCCCCCGTTTTATTGCTTTTCACAATCCCTAGC
>JBATMT010000248.1:0-11854 GCA_049289975.1 Paracoccaceae bacterium
GTGATGTTCAACTACATCGATTTCCATGTGCACGACCTGCTGGAGGACCGCTCTGCCGAACTGCTTGAAGTGTCCAGCTTTGACGTCACCAACTTTGGCCTTGGCGTGAATGCCATTGCGCAGGGGCGGAAGCTGACCATCAATTTCGCACATGATCCCCGCCGCGTGGAAACTCGCGTCGTGGAGCGGATTGCGGAAAGCTATCTCACCGCTCTACGTTCCATCGCCGAGGATTGCGATGCGCTTGCCAAATGTCCGGTCGTGTCACGCGACCGGGCGCTGCTGGAGCAGTGGAACGCGACCGACGTTGCCTACGACCAGAGCGGGCAGACGCTGACCGACCTGATAGAGGCGCGCGCCGCCAGCCAGCCCGATGAAGTGGCGCTGCAGTTCGAGGGGATGGAGATCAGCTTTGCAACGCTCAACATGCGCGCAAACCGGTTGGCCCATCACCTTCGCAGCCGGGGCGTCGGGGCCGATAGTATTGTGGGTCTTTGCGCTCATCGGTCCATCGAGATGATCGTCGCAATCGTTGCGATCCTGAAGGCTGGCGGTGCGTGGCTACCGTTGCCACCTGATGCCCCTGCTGACCGACTGACCATGATGGTCGAAGATGCGCGACCCGTGCTGATTCTTGCGAGTCCGGGCGATGCGGCGGATCTCGCTGCAAGCCTGCCGGCCCCGGTCCTGTCCCTTTTGGCCGATCCGCCGACTGGTCCACTGACTAACCCCGCGCCGCTGAGTGGCCCCGAGACTTTGGCCTATGTCATATTCACCTCTGGCTCGACCGGACGCCCCAAAGGTGTCGGTGTCGCACACGGCGCCATCGTGAATCGCCTCGTATGGATGGCCGAAGAATACAAAGTCGGCCCAGCTGAACGCATTCTGCAAAAGACGCCGTTCGGGTTCGACGTTTCGGTCTGGGAGTTGATTCTGCCGCTGATCACAGGGGCACGAATGGTCATTACCCGACCGGAAGGTCATCTGGACCCAACCTATCTTTCGGGTCTCATCCAGAGCCAGCGCGTCACCATGGCGCACTTCGTGCCACCGATGCTGGACGTGTTCCTTGCGGTGACGCCGCCCGACGAAGGATTAAGCCTGAGAGCGGTCATCTGCTCGGGTCAGGCGTTGACCCGCGCCACTCAAGATCGTTTTCACGACGCATATCCGAGTTGCGCCCTGCACAACCTTTATGGACCAACAGAGGCAGCCGTCGATGTGACCGCGCATACTTGTCGCCGGGATGATCCGGGTACTACCGTGCCCATCGGTCGCGCCATCGCCAATGTCCGGCTTTACGTTCTGGATCAGACCCTGTCCCCGCTTCCGCCGGGTGTCGTGGGGCAGCTTTACATCGGTGGGGCAGCCCTTGCGCGCGGCTACGTCAACCGGCCAGACCTGACCGCGGCCAGTTTCATCCCTGATCCCTTCTCCGTCCCCGGCGCACGGATGTACCGTACCGGCGATCTTGCCCGCTATCTCGCCGACGGCAGCATCGACTACCTTGGCCGTAGCGATGATCAGGTAAAGATTCGTGGGATGCGGATTGAGCTGGGCGAAGTCGAAGCCGCTTTGCTTGCGTCCGGTCCGCACGAAGCCGTTGTCATGGCGCGCGACGATGCGATGGGTGAAGCGCAACTGATCGCTTGGCTGAGCGGCTGGGATGGCGATGGCGATGCGCTTCGTGCTGCCCTGACCCTCAGACTGCCCGAGCAAATGGTGCCGAGCCATTTCGTTCGGCTTGAGACCCTTCCGCTGAATGCGAACGGCAAGGTGGACCGGCGCGCCCTGCCCGATCCCGAGCGGGTCACGGCCGTCTATCTGCCACCACGCACTGCAACCGAAGAGGTACTCTGCCGGATCTGGTCCACGATCGTCGGGCTGGACCAAATCAGCCGTGATGCGAACTTCTTCCGCCTTGGCGGCCACTCGCTCAGCGTTCTGCGCATGTTGTCCGCCGTCCAGCGCGACCTCGGCGCAATCGTCTCGCTTCGCACCTTCCTGTCCTGTCCCGACCTTGCCAGCCTCGCGCTGGCGATTGACGGCATCCACGACGCCCTGACTGAACCGCTTTTTGATGAAACCGAAACCGAAACGATCCTGCTATGAGCCTTGTCGACCTTCTGAACGATGTCCGCACCTCGGGGATCAGGCTTTCCTTGAAGGATGGCCAACTCGCCGTATCGTCAAAGGGCGCGGTGCCTACGGATATGCTCGCCCGGATAAAGTCGCAGAAGGCGGCGATCATGACGTGGCTCGGTCAACTGGCAGAAGATGCCAAAGACCAGAGCGATCCAATCCAGCCCGAGCCCGTGTCCGACGCGGAACCGTTGGCATTCTCGCAAAGCCGTCTTTGGGTCATTGACCGGATGGACAGCGCGGCCGGGCTTTACAACGTGCCGGTCGTGGTGCGGCTTCTGGGGAAGCTGGATCAGGACGCATTGCAAAAGGCGCTGAACGACATCGTGGCGCGGCATGCGGTGCTGCGAACAGTCTTTGAGGAAACCACGCAAGGGGTCGTACAAAAGATCCTGCCACCACGGCCGGTGGACATGCCGCTGATCGATCTGTCAGACCAAGCCGACGCCGAAAGCCTGCTTGCTCTTGCCACCACAGATGAAGCTGTTCGTCGCTTTGACCTGTCGCGGGATCTGATGCTGCGCGCCCGGCTGGTACGGGTGTCAGCGACCTGCCATCATGTCTTGCTGACCTTGCATCATATCGCGACGGACGGTTGGTCGAACGGCGTTCTGATGGCGGAATTGCAGGCGCTCTACCGCGGGCAAGGTCTGCCGAAACCTCGCCTTCAGTTCACCGACTATGCCCGCTGGCAGCGGCGTTTGCTGGACAAGCGCGGCAAGCAACTTGCCGACTGGTGGCAGGACACACTTGCCGGAGCGCCCGATCTTCACGATCTCCCTACCGACCATGCCCGCCCGCCTGCCCTGCGTGGAGACGGCGCAAATCTTGCGTCCGGGATTCCCGGCGACCTTGCCAATCGCCTGCGCGATCTTGCCCGCGGCCGGGGTGTTTCGCTTTTCACCCTGCTGCTATCTGCCTATGCAACTTTACTTCACCGCGTCTCTGCCGCCGAGGACGTTGTCATCGGCACCCCCGTCGCCGGGAGAGAGCGCGACGAACTGAAGCAGCTTGTGGGGTTCTTGGTCAACACACTGCCACTTCGGGTGAAACCTGAGGCCGACCTGCCGTTCCTCGATTTTCTGGACCGATGCAACGGCTCGGTGACGGCGGCGTTTGCGCATCAGGCGCTGCCCTTCGAAATGATGGTAGAGCGTCTGAACCCTCGCCGCAGCCTGTCCCACGCGCCGCTGGTGCAGATAGCCTTCACGCTGGCACAAGCCGGGCCGCGCCTCCAATCAACCGGGACGGCGACTGATTTGGTTCAGTTTGACGTCAGTGAAACGCCCCAGACATCAGCCAAGTTCGAGCTGGCACTGGGCATCGTGGAACAGGACGAAGGTTTGACGGTCGGCTGGACCTACTCGACCGAACTCTTCTCCGACCCGACAATCGACCGATACAACCGTTGTTTCCTTTCGCTTCTGGAGGGCATTGCCGACCAACCGGAAAGCACACTTGCAAACTTGCCTCTGGTTTCGGCAAAGGAGCGGGCGCATCTGCTGGCGCTTGGGACCGGACCCGACCGCGACGATGGTCCCAATCCGCCAGCGCCCTACCAACTGATCGAACATTTCGCAGCGCATTCGCCGGACGCCATTGCCCTGATATGCAAGGGTAAAGCAATCAGCTATGCCGAACTCAACAGCCGAGCCAATCGTCTTGCCCACCACTTGCGTGCACGTGGCGTTTTGCCGGGCGATGCTGTTGGCGTCGCAACCGGGCGCAACGCGGCGATGATCGAGGCCATCGTGGCCGTGAACAAGGCGGGAGCCGCCTTTGTCCAGGTGCCGGTAGATGTTCCGGTTGATCGTGTGACGGGCATTCTGGCCGATAGCGGCAGCAAGATCCTTCTGACCCAATCCTATCTGCACGACCTTGCGGCAATACCGGGCGCAATCGCCGTGGATCAGGACGCCCCCTGGCGCACGGCGCCGGAGACTAACCCAGCCCCCGTCGACAACGCGATCTGCTACATCGTTTACACCTCCGGCACGACCGGCGCACCAAAGGGTGCGCTGAACACGCACCTTGGCCTTCTGAACATGTGCAGGTGGCAGACGGGCGACTTTGACATGGATGCAGATTGCACCCAGACGGTCGCTGCAAATCCCGCCTTCGATGCGATCATGTGGGAGATCTGGCCAGCGCTGTCGGTCGGCGGAACGCTCGCCTTCCTTGACGCTACCGATCTTTCCGATGTGACCGCGCTGCAATCCGCACTGGATCGCCTTCAGCCCAGCCATTTCTGGCTGCCGACCGGGCTGATGGAGGCGATGTGTGCTGCCGGCCTGCAACTTCCCCAATCGGTCCGGGCCGTTTCGACAGGAGGTGATCGACTACAAGGTTATTGCCTGCCCGAAGGCTGTGGTATTCCGCTCGCCAATATCTATGGCCCATCGGA
Source organism: Paracoccaceae bacterium (assembly GCA_049289975.1). Classification (GTDB taxonomy): domain Bacteria; phylum Pseudomonadota; class Alphaproteobacteria; order Rhodobacterales; family Rhodobacteraceae; genus TMP-24. Next base: position 4,547 of record JBATMT010000248.1, read on the forward strand.
AGCGGCGGTGATCACCGTATGTGCTGTTCTACAGCCTGACGAAAAGTCGCTCGCACCTATCGGTCGCCCAGTGCCCAATACCTGCGCCTATGTCTTGGATGAGGCGGCCAACCTTCTGCCGGAAGGCGCGATAGGAGAGCTTTGCATATCCGGCCCCTTCGTCGGACCCGGCTATCTGAATCGACCCGAGCTCACCGCGCAGAAGTACCTCCCTAACCCTTTCGCCCGACCCGGACACCCAGTACTCTACCGCACCGGCGATCTGGCGCGCTGGCGACCGGATGGGCGGCTGGAATGCCTTGGTCGCAACGATTTCCAGGTCAAGATTCGTGGATATCGGATCGAGCCGCAGGAAGTTGCGGCAGTACTGCTGGAACAGCCCGGCCTGAAAGCGGCATTCGTCGATGTATTGGAACGGGCAGACAAGCGACTGGTCGCCTATGTCGTCGCCGAAGCCGACCAGACGACAGCACTTCTGGAGCCTTTGCTTCGCGACGCACTCGAGCAACAGATGCCAAGCTACATGGTACCCGATCGTTTCGTCTGGCTCGCGGATTTGCCTCTGACAGACCGTGGCAAGATCGACCGCAGGGCGCTGGCGGCGTTGGCACCGGAACAGGTACGACAGGTCAATACGGCAAGTCCGCGCGACGACATTGAATTGAAACTCTACAAGATCTGGTCGTCAGTGCTTTTGCATCCCGAAATCGGTCTGCGGGACAACTTCTTCGACATCGGCGGCAATTCACTGTCGGCAATCAAGATCGTGCATCAGATCAACGCCGCTTTTTCTGTGTCGCTTGCGGTGACCGAGATCATTGCCCACCCCACGATCGAACAATTGGGCGGGGTTCTTCGCAGTGGCAAGTCGCGCTCCCGCCCGCAAAACCCGATCTGCTTCCGTAAAGGCAAAGGCGAAGTGAATGTGGTCTGCATCCACCCCGGCGGCGGCACGGCCTTTGCCTACCTGTCGCTGGCCAAGGTTCTGCCCGAGGATTTCGGCGTCTGGGGCGTGCAGTCGGTGGGCGTGCATCCCGGTGACGCCTTTCTGCCTGACATCGGCGCGATGTCGGATCACTACATCGACCTGATCCGCCCATTGCTTGATCGTCCGGTCGTGATCACCGGTGCCTCCTTCGGCGGCTTCGTTGCCTTCGAAATGGTGCGGCGCTTGCAGATGGCGGGCGTTGATACCGCCACCGCCGTCTTGCTGGATGCAATGGGGTCGGATGACCCCGAGATCACCCAGAACGATAATCTGTCAGATGCGGCCGAGTTCCGGGCCAAGCTGATCACCTACAACGGGATGTACCCCGGCATCGACGACGACCAGATCAACCAGTATCACCTGCTCTACAACCATAATACGCTGGCTTCCCGGCGCTGGAACTTTCGCGGGACCGAGGGTCGGGTACTTCTGGTTCAGGCCATTAAGGGTCGAAGCCGGCCAGAATTGCGTTACTTGCGGCTCTTCTGGCAGTTGCGGTGCAGGGGACCGTTCCTTTTCAAATGCATTGCCGGCGATCACTCGACGATGCTGGAAGGTGACGATGTGCGCCGCGTGGCTCGCATCATTTCTGAAGTTTTGACTGGTCGGTTGATGCCGCCCCGAGGGAGGGTCTGATGCCGTCGCTACTTGGTCTTTTTGCCGATCAGGTCGCCCGCGCGCCCGATCATCCCGCCATCACGTCGGGACTGAGCTATGCCGGGCTGGATCACGCAAGCTCAGCCATGGCCCGAAGCATGGTCGATGCCGGAGTGCGGCCCGGCGATGTCGTCTCGTTGCGGATGGCACGTTCCGACAGGCTCGTCGTGGCCATTCTTGCTACACTGAAAGCCGGGGCAGTGTATTTCCCACTCGGAACCAGTCAGCCAGAGGCACGGCTGGCTCATTTGCTCGGCCAGTCTGGCAGCCGTTTTGTCATATCCGACCCCGACCTGTCTGCCCTGCCAAAAGGTGATTTTGCTCTTTTGAGGGATCTTGCGCCCTCCGATGCGGTCCTTCCAGCGATTGACCCCATGCGACCCGCCGCAATGTTCCACACCTCGGGCACGACAGGCACGCCGAAGCTGATGGCCATCAGTCAGGCTGGCATCATCCGCATGGCGTATCAGCCCGGATACGTGGATATCGGCTCCGCCTCGCGACTGGCGATGATGGCGAACCCTGCCTTCGACGCACTGAACTTCGAGCTTTGGGGTGCCTTGCTGAACGGAGCCACACTTGTTCCGTTCAGTCCGGAACAAGTGCTCAACCTTGACGCCCTGGCCCAGCGGTTGCGGGAACAGGCAGTGACCGGAGCGTTCTTCACAACCAGCCTTTTCCACCTGATGGTTGACCTCCAGCCCGATGCGCTTCTCGCGTTGGATTGGGCGGTTCTGGGCGGCGAACGTGCCAGTGCTGCACATATCCACCGACTCTTCGCGTCAGCCCCGGATACGACCACTTACATGGTCAACGGCTATGGCCCGACCGAATGCGCGACCTTTGCGGTCACGCATCGCATGACGGCTGCGGACTGGGCAGGCTCCAATCACCCGGCTTCCGTGCCAATCGGCCGTCCGCTGCGCGAGACCGAGGCCATCGTTCTGGCTGACAACAACATCGCAGCGCCGGGTGAGTGGGGTGAGTTGCTGCTTGCCGGGTCCGGCGTGACTGACGGATATCTCGGTCAACCCCAAGAGACCGCGGCGAAGTTTGTGACTCTTCCAGATTTTGGCGAAAAGCGCTTTTACCGCACTGGCGATCTCGTGAGATGGAATGGCGAAACGCTTGAGTATCAGGGGCGGATCGATCAGCAGGTCAAGGTCCGTGGACACCGGATCGAACTGGCCGAGGTCGAGGCAGCACTTCTGTCACACCCATCTGTTTCCCATGCGGCCGTCACCGCTCAGGACGGCCGGCTCTGCGCGTTTATCGTCGCCGAACCGGGCTTGACGCCCGAGGATCTGACGCGAAAAGCGGCTCTGTTCCTGCCAGATTACATGCTGCCGCAGACGATCGTCTTCTTGCAGTCGCTGCCGCTGACCACGAACGGCAAGCTTGATCGAAGCGCGCTCGTTGCGCCCGACCTCACCCCATGGGATGGCGACCTGCCGCCCGATCGCAGTTTCCTTCAGCTTGGCGGGGATTCGCTCGCGGCGGCGCGTCTGGTGGCGGCATGGCGCGAGCGGGGTCTTGTGATCCAGATTGCCGAGATCCTGACAGATCAGCCGCTGGCCGACGTGTTGAACCGGGCGAAGGCGGCCAATACCGCCGTTCACCGTGACCCACCGCAAGCCACCTACCCTGCCGCATCCGAACAGCGCCGCATGTGGCTTGCCCAGCAGATGCAGCCCGCATCAACCGCCTACTCCATCCCGTTGCGCTTCGACTTTGAACAAGGCATCGACCGGCCCACCCTACAGACGGCCCTCGACGATCTGATTGCGCGCCACCCTGCCCTTCGCTCGCGGTTTGTCGAACAGGCCGGCCAATTGAAGGTGCAAATCGTCCCGGCACTTTCGGTGCCGCTCGAAGCACCTTCAAGGGAACGGGATTTCTTCGGGAAGCCGTTTGATCTGGAGAGTGGCCGCCTGTTGCGCGCAGCAGTCATCGGTAACAGATTGCTCCTCAATTGCCATCACATTGCGGTCGATGGCCATTCGCTCAATCTGCTACTGGCGGACCTTTCCAGTCTCTATCGCGGCGAAACTCTGCCGCCTGCGGGCGATTATTCCACCTATCCCGCAGCTCAGTCCGCGCTATTTGGCACACCAGACTACCTTTCGCGCCGACGCGCGCAGGCCGCCGCACTGGCCTCTTGGCCGATGGACGGGAGCGAATCCCTGTACATGCCCGCACCCATGTCCGGCCGCAATCGCTACAGCATGATCGAACGCCCAGTGCTGGCGGCCCTGCAATCTCTCGCGCAGACCAAGAGCCGGTCACTTTTTTCGGTACTGATGGGAATTTTCGGACTTACGCTGTGGCGCGCCGGTCTGGGTCCGCGCCAATCCATCGGCCTGCCCGTGGGCCTTCGACCTGCGGGGTACGACAGTGCCGTAGGCATGTTCGTAAACACGCAGTTCTGCCGTTTCGACATCGACCCTACCGACAGTCTCGATAGCTATCTCGACCGCGTCGATGCCGAGGTGAGCAGGATGCGAGAGCTTCACGATGTGGCCTTCGAGCATATCGTGGCCGACCTGCGTGACACGGGTCAGTTCGGAGCGCCCTTCGACACGATGTTTGTCCTCGAGAATACGCACTACGCCCTACCGGGCCTCGCGGCGCGCTATGTTCCACCGTCAGAGGTGGACCCGCGCTTTGCGCTGACGTTGTTTGCCACTGTCACACCGGACGGTCTGGCCTGCCAGATCGAACATGATCTGGCTCGGTTCTCTGATGCGCGGGCTGCGGGCATAGAGGCACTTTTCCACGAGACCGCGGCGACCATCGCCAAGGGTCAATCGCTGATCGCGGACATGCCGGATCAACCGGGACTGCTGACGCTTGTTGCGCGGCAGACGGCAAGAAATCCGCACGCTCCGGCCGTGATCTTTGGTGCCGACCAACTGACGTTTGCCGAACTCGATCAACGCGCATCGGCGCTTGCGGCGGCCTTGCACAATGCAGGTGCGCGGGCAGGCGACCGGATTGGTCTGGCGTTGCGTCCCGGAACCGACATGCTTGCAGGTCTGCTGGCAATCTTGCGTGTCGGGGCCGCATATGTGCCGATGGACCCGAACTATCCGGCGGCGCGCCTTGCCTTTCTCGCGCAGGACGCTGGGTTGAGGCTGGCGGTCAGTGACGGCTCGGCAGCCCTGCCCACGTCGGTCCAGTCAGTTCTCCCTCGTGGCCACGAGGGCAGTCATCCCCTGCCCGCCGACGAGCCTGCCGCGCTCGCCTATGTGCTTTACACATCGGGCTCGACGGGCCAACCAAAGGGCGTTTGCGTTTCCCATCGCGCGCTGTCCAACTATCTCGATCATGTAGTCCACAGCTATTTTTCTGCCACACCGCTGAATGGGGCGGTGGTCAGCACCTCCCTCAGCTTCGACGCGACGATCACCAGCCTTTTTGGTCCGCTTTGTGTGGGCCAACCCGCGCTGCTTCTGAAAACCGACGACGCAGCGGGCCTGGCAGAACTTGCACTAGAGCCGACCGCGCGCCTGTTCAAGCTGACGCCCTCACAACTTGTCGCCCTGCTGGCCTATGCAGCGGGCCAGACGTCCGACGCGGCACATCTTTTTGTGGTTGGTGGTGAACAACTGCCTGCCGCGCTGGTCAGCCGCGCGCTGGAAATCCTTCCAAACGCGGTCTTCGTAAACGAATACGGACCGACAGAGGCGACAGTCGGCTGCACAACGGCATGGGCGAGCGTCAAGGATGGGGTGCCTGAATGGCGCGGAGCCATGACCATCGGCCACCCGATCCACGGCAGCACAATCACCATCCTGCGCCCCGATGGCAGCCCCGCCAAGACAGGCGAAGCAGGCGAAGCGGTCATCAGCGGCCTCGGTATCGCTCAGGGCTACCTGAACCGACCGGACCTCGATGAGGCAGCTTTTGCGCCGTTGAACGGCCAAGCAAGCTATCGCACCGGCGACCGTGCTCTGCGTTTGCCAAACGGCGAACTGGCCTATCTTGGGCGCGCCGACGAGCAGATCAAGCTGAATGGCTACAGGATGGAACCCGGAGAGATCGAAGCCGCAATGTGCGCATTTTCTGGGATCCAGAGTGCCAGCGTTCAGCCCCATAATGACCAGCTCGTGGGTTTCTACAGCGGTTCCGTTACCGCCGACGCCCTGCGTGCACATCTTGCGGAAAGCCTGCCTGCCCACATGCGCCCTGCGCGATTGATTGCCTTGCCGTCCTTGCCGCTGACCGCCAACGGCAAGATAGATCGTGCCGCACTGACCGAAAGCCTCACTCAGAGTGTTGAGCAGACCCCAACGCCTGCCCTTGCGCCTGTGACCCCCTATGACGCGGCCAAGACCGCTACGGTCAGCACACTTTCTGGGTATTTCAGCGAAGTGCTCGGATATGACATCGAGCCAGACCAGCATTTCTTCGATGCGGGGGCAGGGTCGCTGGCGCTGATGAAAGTCCATGCGCTGGCACGCAAGACGCTCGCGCCTTCGCTGGCGCTTGTGGATTTCTTCCGCCTGCCGACACTCGAACAACTGGCGGCGCATATCGACGAAACGGACTCGCCCAATCCATCCGCAACGATTGGCGCAGTGGACAAGGCTACCACTCCGGACGGCATGTCCAACGCAGACGATATCGCCATTATCGGTATGGCCATCGGATTGCCCGGCGCGTCCGACTTGTCAGCTTTCTGGCAGATGATCCGTGACGGTCGCTCGGCAATCGAGATCGGGCCTTCCAAAGGACCGGGCCATGTGAACGCCGTGGCCTCACTCGCTCAGCCCGCCGGATTCGACGCCGAGCATTTCAGGATTTTGCCACGGGACGCCCGCCTGATGGACCCGCAACAGCGCCACCTTCTGATGGGAACGGTACAAGCGCTGGATCACGCAGGCATCGATCCGGCACAGGGTCCGGTCGGCCTGATCGTGGGCAGCAGCGAGAATACCTATCAGCAGGCGCTGCTTCGTCACGCGACAGACGATGCGTCCGGATATGCGCTGTCCCTACTGCACGAGAAGGACTTTCTGGCCACTCGCATCGCCCATCTGCTCGACCTGCGCGGACCAGCCCTGTCGGTGCAAACCGCTTGCTCCAGTTCGCTCGTCGCCGTGCATCAGGCCTGCCGGTCCCTGTTGGCAGGCGAAGCCGATGTGATGATCGCGGGTGGCGTCGGCATCTCGCTTGATGTGCTGGGCGGATATCAGCATCAGGCCGGTCATATCTTCTCGGCCGATGGCCGCTGTTCGCCCTTCTCAGCCGATGCGTCCGGGACTGTTCCGGCCAACGGCTGGGGCCTTGTCGTTCTGCGCCCACTCTCAGCAGCGCTTCGGGCGAAAGACCGCGTGCTTGCGGTTATCAAGGGCTCGGCGGTGAACAACGACGGTGCCAACAAGGTTGGGTTCACCGCGCCATCAGTCGAGGGGCAGGCCACAGTCATTCACAACGCGATGCAGAAAGCCGGAGTCTCGGCCATTCACCTTGGCTACGTCGAAACGCACGGAACGGCGACTGCCCTTGGCGATCCGATCGAGATCGAGGCTTTGAGCCGCGCCTATGGTCCGGGTCCGCAGGGCGCAATTGCGATAGGTTCGGTCAAGAGCCAGATCGGTCACATGGGTTCCGGCGCCGGAGTGGCGGGACTCATCCGGACAGTGCTGGCGCTTCATAAC
>JBATMT010000249.1:0-9658 GCA_049289975.1 Paracoccaceae bacterium
CATTGTCATGCGAAGCTTCTCGCGATAGGGGTTGAACAAAAGTGAAAAGGCAGGTGGTTGTGTGACGCTCAGGCAAGGAAAGGCCAAGGCAGGGCAGGCGACTGCCGCTGTACCGGAGAAAACGCAACCCGCGCCCAAGGCAGGTTTGCCGCGTCAGGCTGGGTCCTTCGCCCACTATTCCGTCGCGCAGGAGATCGGTCGCCGAATAGTGTCTGGCGACTATGCACCTGGCTCGATTTTGCCGAACGAAACCGAGTGGTCGGTCATGTTTGGGACCAGCCGCTCGGTCGTGCGGGAAGCGATCAAGATGCTGATGTCAAAGAACCTGCTCGTGTCGCGAACCAAGGTCGGAAGCCGGGTCGAACCTCGGGAGAACTGGAACCACCTTGATCGCGACGTGCTGACCTGGGTGTCGCAATCCCCGCACCGCGAGGTTCTCATGCGGTCAGTCCAGCAGTTGCGCCACATCATTGAGCCCGAGGCTGCGGCGCTCGCCGCCGAGACACACAACGACGAAGAAATGGCTCAGATCAGTGCCGCCTGCCATGACATGGGGACGGCCGCCACCCTTTCGCAGCGTACCCGCGCCGACCGGCAGTTCCATCAGGCGATCTTGAATGCGACGCGAAACGAACTCTTGATGCCACTTGGCGCAATGATCGACTCCTCGCTCGATTATCTCTTCACTTTTGTGACGCGCGAGGTGAACGACTTGCGTTATGCGCAAGACCTTCACGAGGCGATAGAGCGGGCCATCCGGCAACGAAAACCTGATGCCGCGCGCAAGGCGGTAAAGGCCCTGCTCCGCAATACCGACCAGATATTGATGACCAAAGGAATGGCCAAGTGAGGCGACGGGCGACCTGAGGGTCATTCAACCACGGTTCATCGGCATCCGCTCCCATTCCTATGCATGACCCGCACCAGTCCCGTTTCGCCTGGTTCAGCAGCAATCGCACCCGTTGGTGACACTTGCCGGATCAGGCAATTGGCGCAGTGCCGTGCGCCGGATTTGCCGGATCATCAACGATTGCAACGCCGGGACGACCAAGACTGAGTGGGCGCAAGAGAAGGTGCATGGTCACCCTAACCTCGGGTGGCTCGCAACAGCGTGTGACGCGCAGATGCAAGATGGGCCTTGCAGGCCGCCTCGACACGCGCCGGATCGTGAGACATCAGCGCGTCGATGTAGGCCAGATGTTCGGTCAGAGCTGCGGTGTTACGCTCGCGCTCATCAGCCTTGTTCCAGTGATAATGGTAGTGAAAGATCAGTGTGATGACGTCGAAAAAGCCTTCAATGAACCGGTTGGGATGGGCCGCATTGATCAACCGATGAAATGCGCTGTCCAGATCCGGAAACTGGGCGTAGTCCACGTCAATTCTGGTCATCAGGGACAGGTGCGCGTCGCGCATCTCTGCCAGACTTGACCAAACCGGGTCTTCTGCAGGCAGTCCGGCCAGAAGCCGGGCCGAACGCAATTCGAACATCTCGCGGATCTCGAACAGTTCGGTGGCGAACCGGGCAGTGAAGCCCTTGAAGACCCATCCACCGTTCGGGCGCTTGTCAATTAAGCCGACGCGCTGAAACCGGTTCAGGAACTCGCGCACCATGGTCGTGGCCACGCCGAAGCGTCGGGCAAGATCAAGCTCGTTCAAGAATGTTCCCGGACGGGCATTGCCGCGCAGGATGTAGGACATGAACTCCTGCTCGAACCGTTTCGACTGTGGAATCGTCTCGGAATCGAGAAAACGCTCTGACCCACCCAGCGCTTTTGGCAGACGCCGCTTGCCGGCAGGATCCGAAATCAGCCCGGACTCGGTCAACATCTGCAGAACCTTGCGCACAGTAGTTCGGCTGACGTCCAGTGCCAGACAAAGCTGGGCCTCCGACGGCAGGCAATCCCCGGGCCGGAACTTTTGCAAAAGATCCAGAGCGTCGTTGTAGGACCGTTTGAAGACTGTGTCTGTTCGCATGTCAGGACCGCGCGTCCCCCTTTGCATCGGTACTTTACCGGGTAAGATACAGTTTGCATTTTGTAAGACAAATAGGATTTTATCCATAAAGAAATCAGGGGAGGGTCAGAGTGTCTCGGCGGGCGCAGAATGGTCTCATTCAGAGCGACAAGCTGCAGCGGGCGCAAACACTGCATGGTGCGACCGCTGTGGCGCTTGCACTGAGGCTGCTGTCGGTGGGACCACTTCTGATCCTTGTGCTGCTGGTGATCGGCGTAGCGTTGGTTACTCCGGCATTTCTGAAGCCGATCAACCTTGGCAACATTCTGGCCCAGACCGCCGTCATCGCAATCGTCGCGATGGGGCAGCAACTGGTTATACTTACACGCGGCATTGATCTCTCGGTAGGCTCGAACCTTGCGCTTTGCACGGTCATAGGCGGGCTGGCGTTTCAGGCGGGAGGAGGCACGCTTCCGGTCATTCTGGCGATGCTTGCAACTGGCGCGCTGGTCGGTGCAATCAATGGCATCGTCTATGTTTACGGCCGCCTTCCGCATCCGTTCATCATAACCTTGGCGACCCTGTCGATCTGCAGGGGCATGGCGCTGGCACTTGCCCCCGGGCACACCACGATGCGGGGAATGCCCGATGCCGTCGCTGCCCTCGGTTCGCAATCGCTATTCGGCCTGCCATTGGGCGTCTTCGTTGTAGCGCTGGTAGCAGGGCTGCTCCTCGTCATGACCCGCTTTATGGTTGCCGGGCGCTGGATCACTGCGGTCGGGGGAAACCCGCAGGCGGCGCTTGGCATGGGCATCCCGGTCAAGGGCGTGCTTGTTGCGACCTATATCATTTCGGGCCTCTGCGCCGGAATCGGCGCCGTGGTTCTTGCCGGGCGCACCGACGCTGCCTCTCCGGTCTATGGCCAACTCCTGGAGCTGGACACCATCGCCGCCGTCATTATCGGGGGCGCGAGTTTCCTCGGCGGTCGCGGTCATCTTGGCCATGCGCTGATTGGTGCGGTTCTGATCGGCGTGATCCGCAACGCGCTAAATCTGCAAAACGTCGAGGTGTTCTATCAGATGGTCGCAATCGGCGTGATCATCGTGCTCGCGGTCGAGGCCGACGTCGTGCGCTCGCACCTAGAAGCGCGTGCGCGCGTCTTGCAGGCACGGGGGCCGACGTGAGCGAGCAGCAACCCGTCCTTTCAGTCCGCCATGCGCACAAACGCTTTGGAGCAATTCGCGCGCTGGAAGATGTAAGCTTCGATGCCTGGCCCGGCGAAGTGCTGGCGCTACTGGGCGACAACGGCGCAGGCAAGTCGACGCTGGTGAAATGTATCAGCGGTATCCACGCGCTGGACGAAGGCGAGATACTGCTGCACGGCACTGCGATCAACCTAGCGTCTCCTGCCGCCGCGCGGGCCGCAGGGATCGAGACGGTCTACCAAGACCTCGCGCTTTTCGACAACCTTTCTCCTGCCCAGAACTTCTATGCCGGGCGCGAGCTTTGTTACCCAGCCTGGCTGCCACGACCTCTGCGGCTTCTCGACAAACCCGCGATGCGCAAGAACGCAGCCGAGGTTATCGAACGCCTGCAGGTTCGTCTGCCGCACCCTGATGCGGCGGTGGCGATGATGTCCGGCGGGCAACGACAGGCCATCGCCGTTGCACGCGCCACGGTCTTTGCTCGGAACATCGTGCTCTTGGATGAACCCACAGCGGCACTTGGCCTGCGCGAGGCACGCAAGGTCCTCGACCTGATCGCGCGCCTGCGAGCCGAAGGCAATGCGGTGATCCTGATCACCCACAACATGGAACATGTGACCGAGCTTGCTGATCGCGCCGTCGTGCTGCGGCAGGGCCGAAAGGTTGGCGAGTTGAAACCGGACACATCCAGCCGCCAGGACCTGGTCGCGCTGATCGTCGGCGCAGAGACCTGAAGGATCCACGCCACCAGGTGTGGCAAGCAAGGATGCCAGTCGCGCATCCGAAAATGGGAGGACTGAATGAGACGACTGATACGACAGATCGCCGTCTGCGCGGTGGCTGCCTTGGCTGCCGGGTCAGGGCTGGCGCAGGACCCGGTAAAGATCGGGTTCATTACCAAGTTCCCGGTCCCGTTCTTCGCGTCAATGGAGGATGCTGCAAAGGCCTATGCCGCCGCCAATCCGGGTGTGGAGATCACCTTCGGCCAAGGCGCTTCTGCCACCGATATCGAAGGTCAGATCGCGCTGATCGAATCCATGGTGGCACAGGGCGTGCAAGGTATCGCGCTGACACCCGTCGACCCGACCGTCGCCGCCGCACTCGACAAGGCGGTGGGGGCTGGAGTCAAGGTTGTGCTGATGGACAACAATATTCCTGATTGGAAAAATGGAACGGCGCTGGCAACCACCAATAACTACGAGGCGGGAAAGCTCGCCGGTCAGTATCTGTCCACAGTGCTGAAAGAGGGAGATACGCTCGGAATACTTGAAGGCGTTCCGGGCGTGCCTGCTCTTGATGACAGGGTCAACGGCATGATCGAAGGCCTTGGAGGGCTGAAGGTCGAGATCGTCGGTCGTGGAGCGACAAACTGCACAGAAGAGTTGGGTATCAGCGTGGCCGAAGACCTCCTGACCAAGACGTCCGATCTGAAGGCGATCTACGCTGCCTGTGGTCCTCCAGCCGCCGGTGCTGCCCGCGCCATCGCCAATGCAGGCATCGCGCCAGACGCTATCCAGCTGGTTGGCTTCGACTTCTGCTGCGGTGAAGCAGAAGCCCTTGCCGACGGGTTGGAGGACGCCTCCATCGCGCAATTCCCCACCAAAATGGCGGAATATGGCGTCGATGCATTGGTCAAGTCGATCCGTGGCGAAACCGTCCCGTCTCTTATCGACTCTGGCGCAGCCCTCGTGACCAAGGAAAACATGGACAAGTTCAAGTAACAGGAAAGCCGCCGGCGGACGACGCCCGGCGGCTTTCACTGAAAGGAGTTGGCTGACGTAACAGCCATGATCCGGACGGGCTTTCCCCAAGCCGTGCGCGAGCCCCAACAGGTATCCCTTCGGCGGCATTGAGATCTCGCCCGTGGTCGTACTCACGTAAGAAAAAGAACGACTTGCAACTCCCCTTATCGTTTCGCAATCGGATGTCTTGGTAGGTGAGCGCCGTATCAAGTTAAGTAACTGGTACGCGCTGCGTTGCTGAAAAGGGCTCGGAAATTCAGCGATCGGTCGCGTATGAGCACGATGGGTCCATAGCCGCCTTAGGTGCAATAAAGGTAAGAACCGGCAAAGGAAGCGCGTTATCAGTTGCGCTTCCTCTGCCGGTTCGCGTCGCGGAAGAACTCTCCCGTGACGGCGAAGACCGGACTTTCCGTCGCATGAAAAGGTTAAGGCGGCCAATCGCTTCACCTCATGATGCGTCGTTCTTGCCTAAGCCAGTGTCCCGTCTTCAACTCTGGACGCGCTGCCTTTGCTGCAATCGCGGTTCCCTAGTGCATCCCAAGCAGATGAGGCAGGAACAGCGAAAGCTGTGGAACATAAGTGACCAGCATCAGGAAAATCAGCATCGTCAGCAACCATGGCCAGACTGCAACCGTCAGTTCAGTGATGCCCATTTTTGTTATGCCGGATGCGACATAGAGATTAAGGCCGACTGGCGGATGGCACATGCCAACTTCCATATTCACCACGATCATGATCCCGAAATGGACCGGGTCAATTCCAAGCCGAACGGCGACGGGGAACAAAATCGGCGCCATGATCAAGACGATGGAGGATGGCTCCATGAAGTTGCCGGCGGCCAGAAGGATGATGTTCACGGCAATGAGGAACATCCACCAGCTGAGGCCAGCATTTACCATCCACTCGCCCAGCGCTTGCGGAATGTTTTCATGAGCCATCAGGAAGCTGAACAGGACCGCGTTGGTGATGATGTAAAGCAGCATCGCGGACATGTTGGCTGATTGCAGCAGAACACGCGGGACATCCGACAGTCGGAGGTCTTTGTACACCCAGACTGCGACGATAAAGGCATAGACGGCGCTCATTGCAGCGGCTTCGGTGGGTGTGAAAATGCCGGTATAAATCCCGCCGATCACCACGACGATCAGCAATAGCCCCCAAATGGCCTCACGAAACGCCTTCCACCGGTCTGCAAAATTGGCCCGAGCGAGCCGTGGGTAATCGAACTTGCGTGCGCGATACCATGTGGTGAATGCTAGAAAGCCTGCCAGCATCAGACCTGGGACGACCCCTGCCATGAACAGCTCGCCAACAGACGCGGAGTCCACTACCTGACCGTCAGGCCCTTGAACCTGCATGCCCGACGTAGCCACAGCATACATGACCATGACGATTGACGGCGGGATCAGAATGCCAAGCGCTCCGGACGTGGTGATGACACCTGCGCCGAATTGCTTGGGAAACCCTTGCGCCACCATTGCGGGCAGGATGACCGATCCGATCGCTACCACTGTCGCCGGCGACGAGCCGGACACCGCTGCGAAAAGTGCACAGGCAATCACACCCGCCAGCCCCAGACCTCCATGCCAGTGCCCAACCATTGACGTCGCAAAGTTGATCATCCGCCTCGCTACGCCGCCATGAGTGAGGAAGTTTCCTGCCAGAATGAAGAACGGGATCGCCATGATCTCGAATTTTTCGATGCCGGTGAAAAGCTTCAACGCCACGGTATCGATTGGTACGGTCGTCATTGTGAAGAGGAACACCAACACCGTCAGGCCCAGCGCAATGGAGATTGGCATGCCGGTCAGCATCAGGGCGATGAGCCCACCAAAGATGAAGAGCGCATCCATGTCAGTTATCCTTAGGGGTTAGCGGGCTGTCAGTGATTGCTTCACCGATCTCATCCAGTCCGTCGACATGGCCGTGATCATGATGCGGCAACTCGCCGGTCTTGATGAAACCCAAGGCAACTTGAAGGAAACGGAAGCACATCAGGGACGAACCCATCGGGATTGCCAGATAGATCAGCCACATAGGCAATTCCAGATCGGGTGAAATGGCTGATCCGTGATACATGTGCCAAACGAAGTTGGCGCCAAGACTGGCGATGATCCCGGTGAAAAGCGCACCGGCAAGAAGCCCGAAAAGAATGAAGAAAGACCGCGTGCGCGGCTCGAGACGATTGATGAGCACGTCGATGCCGACATGGATTCCGGTTCGGACGCCGTAAGCAGCGCCGAACTTGGCCATCCAGACGAACAGGATGATGGTAAGCTCCTGCGCCCACACCAGATTGACCGAGCGGACCGCAAAATAGGCGGATTTCAACATTGCGGATACGCCCGCCATTCCGTGTCCCTTGAAATAGGACACACCGTCGGCAAGCAAACCCAATGAATAGCGGTGAGTGACCGAGACGAAGATGAGCAATGTCGCTACCGCGATGAGCGATGCGATCAATATCTCTTCCAGCCGGTCGAGCAGGCGCAGCATGGCACACCTCGTGGCGTTGTTTGGGACTGAGAGGGAAAACGGGCCGCCGGGCGGCGGCCCAGTTCGGGCGTTACTGGCCCGTGGCAGCTTTCACAGCCGCAATGGTCTCTGGCCCGATGCGGTCGGCCATTTCGTCCTGAACCGGCGCAAGGGCCTCTTTCCAGGCGGCAAGTTCTTCAGACGAAAGGTCATGGAATTCGGTTGTACCTGCCGCCTTCATGGCCTCGAGCGCCTTGTCGTTTTCTTCCTTGGCAATGCCGTTTGCATAGTCGGTCGCCTCGACCATGGCCTTTTCCAATCCGGCGCGGACCTCATCCGGGAGGTCATCCCAGAACTTCTTGTTCACGATGACCGCGTAGCCGAGGTAGCCGTGGTTGGACACCGTCGCGTATTTCTGAACCTCGTTGATCTTCTGGGTCAGCATGTTCGACGGCGGATTTTCTGCCCCGTCCACGACGCCTGTCTGCAGGGCCTGATAGACCTCAGAGAAGGCCATGACCTGTGGAACCGCGCCAAGCGCGTTCATCTGCGCTTCAAGCACTTTCGACGACTGGATACGCATCTTCAGGCCCAGAAAGTCGTCGGGCATATTGATGGGGCTGTTGGCTGACATGATCTTGAAGCCATTGTCCCAGTAAGCGAGCCCGGTGATGCCCTTGTCTTGCAGTTTGTCCAGAAGCATCTTGCCGACTTCACCTTGCGTGACTTTGTGGAGAGCCTCGTAGTCTGGGAACATGTAAGGCAGGTCGAACACTTCGAAATCCTGCACGCCAAGGGGACCAAACTTGGCCAGCGACGGTGCCAGCATTTGCACCGCACCCAGTTGCAGCGCTTCAAGCTCTTCCTTGTCCTTGTAGAGCTGGCTGTTGGGATAGATCTCGACGTCGACAGCGCCATTCGTGTATTTTTCTGCAAGCTCTTCAAACTTGGCAGCGCCTTTGCCTTTGGGCGTTTCCGGCGCGACGACATGGCTGAACTTTATGACGATCGGCTCTGCAAAAGCTGGGGCAGCGATAGACAACGCAAGGAAAGAGGCGCCTGCAAGGCGAGCAATCATGCGACGGGTCAGCATCAGTTAATCTCCTCCATACACCGCCCTCCCGGCGGCCTGCACCTTCATTGCCCGCATTCAAAGCATCGCGCTATTGTGGGTTTCCGCAATAGACACCGTAGCACAGGACATGCCTAATGAGTGTAAGGCGCACTGTCGGGGAGGGCAGAGCACTGGAAGGCTTGAAGGTTCAAAAACAGGCAAGCAGGGCGGGTGCCGACCCCTGGACGTTCGACGGCAATCGAGCCGACAGACGCTTCGACCTTCTGTCACTTATTCCGCTGCTGGCAATCGTGGCACTTGTTGCCTTGGTCGGTGCACTCGTCTGGTTGGTCAACCGTGCAGACGAAGACCGCGCGCGCACCAAACTGGCCACAGACGCTCTTTGGGTTGAACAGACGCTTCACTTCCAGCTATCCGTCGACGAGGACATGCTTGCCCGAATTGGACTGGATGCGCTTGGCAACACGCCGCCGGACCTGTTGGAAACCCGGGCGCGGCTCCACATGGCAGCAAATCCAGAGGTGCTCTCGATCATCTGGTACGACGCAAGCGGAAAGCTTCAGCGTGCAATTCCGGGAAAGACATCACCAAGTGACCCGGACCTCATCAATCTGATGTCAGGTCCACAGTCAGTGTCGGCCCGCCCGATCTACGGACAAATACACGACAATGTTGTCAGTCTGGCCATGCGCGCCCGCGAAGACAGCGGCATAGTAATCGCAACCATTTCGCTTCCCCTGCTGTTGGAGAGACACATTCCGTGGTGGATAGCAGAGCAATATGCCGTCCGGTTGACCGATAGTCAGAACAGGAGCATCGCCGAACGGGCAAAGCGCAATCCAGATCCGACCAATCACTTGCACAGCATAAGTTTTGATCCGCCGCTGAGCGGAACAAGCCTCCGTATTGCGCCTTATGCTCCACCAACAACATTTGCCAACACGCTTATCCTTGCTGCCATTGCGGGGTTGGCTGGGTTTGCGATTCTGGCGCTGCTGGCGCTTCACCGCAACGCAAGCCGCCGCCGGCATGCCGAACTGAGGTTGCGCGGTGAAATGGCGTTTCGCAGATCGATGGAAGATAGTCTGACCGTGGGCCTTCGCGCCAAGGATCATCAAGGCCGCATCCTTTATGTCAATTCTGCATTCTGCAATCTGGTGGGCTGGTCATCCGAGGCCCTTGTGGGGCGCGTGCCGCCAATGCCCTAC
>JBATMT010000250.1:0-1649 GCA_049289975.1 Paracoccaceae bacterium
CGGCACCTATTACCCGATGACGGTGAAAAAGCACCTGCGCGCGCAAGAGATCGCCGAACAGAACCTGTTGCCTTGCGTCTATCTGGTGGATTCTGGCGGCGCTAACCTGCCCAATCAGGACGAGGTCTTTCCCGACCGCGACCATTTCGGGCGCATCTTCTACAATCAGGCGCAAATGTCGGCGAAGGGCATCCCGCAGATTGCCGTGGTCATGGGGTCGTGTACGGCGGGTGGGGCCTATGTGCCCGCGATGTCGGATGTGACGATTATCGTGAAGGATCAAGGCACGATTTTTCTGGCCGGACCGCCGCTGGTAAAGGCGGCAACGGGCGAGGTCGTTACGGCGGAAGATCTGGGCGGCGGTGACGTGCATACGCGCCTGTCGGGTGTCGCGGACTATCTGGCCGAAGATGATGGCCATGCGCTTGCGCTCGCGCGGCGGGCGGTGGGGAACCTGAACAGGAACAAACCCTCGTCGATGCGGTGGGAGAACCCGGAAGATCCGGCCTATGACCCGGAGGAGATCCTCGGGCTGGTGCCGGCCGATCTGCGCACGCCCTATGACATTCGCGAAGTGATCGCCCGGATCGTCGATGGTTCACGTCTGGATGAGTTCAAGGCGCGGTTTGGCGAGACTCTGGTGACGGGATTTGCCCACATCGAAGGCTGCCCGGTGGGGATCATCGCCAACAATGGCGTCTTGTTCTCGGAGGCGGCCATCAAGGGCGCGCATTTCGTCGAACTGTGCAGCCAGCGGAATATCCCGCTGATTTTCTTGCAAAACATCACTGGCTTCATGGTAGGCCGGAAGTACGAGAACGAGGGTATCGCCCGCCACGGCGCCAAGATGGTGACGGCGGTGGCCACGACCAACGTGCCAAAGATCACCTGTCTGGTGGGCGGATCGTTCGGGGCAGGGAACTACGGGATGGCGGGTCGGGCTTTTGGTCCGCGTTTCCTCTGGACTTGGCCCAACAGCCGTATCTCGGTCATGGGGGGCGAGCAGGCGGCAGGCGTCCTTGCAACTGTCCGGCGAGAGGGGATCGAGCGCAACGGCGGGTCCTGGAGTGCCGAGGAAGAGGCGGAGTTCAAGCGCCCGACGATCGAGATGTTCGCTGAACAGTCGCATCCGCTTTACGCTTCGGCACGGCTCTGGGACGATGGCATCATCGACCCGCGCAAGACCCGCAAGGTGCTGTCGCTGAGCCTGTCGGCCTGTCTCAATGCCCCGATCGAGCCGACGCGGTTCGGCCTGTTCCGGATGTGATGCAATGGAGCGCCGGAACAACGTGGTCCGCTACAGCCGTGACTATCGCCGCCCGCCGCGATGGTCGATGGGACTGCCGCCGCGCAGGTCGCAGTCGCGGCGGAGCCTGACCGACCCGCGGCAGTGGCTGAAACTGGTCATGCTGATGGCGATTGGCGGGCTGGTTGCATTGCCGCTTGGTGCCGACGCGGTGACGGCGGTTCTGGGGCCGAAGTCGGAAAGCGGTTGCCGGGTGGTCAAGGTGATTGACGGCGACACGGTCAGTCTGTGGTGTTCGGGTCGAGGGTTGATCAAAACGCGACTGAAGGGGTTTGACGCGCCTGAGGTGTTCAGCCCCGCCTGTTTTTCCGAATGGACAAGCGGGATGGCGGCGACATGGCAC
>JBATMT010000251.1:0-2907 GCA_049289975.1 Paracoccaceae bacterium
GGATCGACGGGTCGGCAATGCGCTTCAGCACCGCGCGAAGGCTCTTGTCGAGCGAGGCGCGCCGTTCGGGGCTGTCGAGCACCTTGCCCTCGGTCTCGCGCCGCCAAAGAAGATTGACCATCGGCTCAGCCCCGTCGAGCGCGATCTGCATGGCTTGCGCCCCACGCGCGCGGATCAGGTCGTCGGGGTCCATGCCTTCGGGCAAGATCACGAAGCGCAGTGCCTGACCGGCTTCAAGCAGCGGCAGCGACAGGTCGATCAGGCGGAGCGCTGCCCGGATGCCGGCCGTGTCGCCGTCGAGCATGACGAGCGGCTCAGGATGCAGCCGCCAGAGAAGCCGCAACTGATCTTCGGTGATGGCGGTGCCAAGTGGCGCAACCGCCCCCTCGAAGCCCGCCTCGACTAGCGCGATCACGTCCATGTAGCCCTCGGCGACGATCAGCGGCTTGCCCTTGGCGCAGGCCTCGCGCGCCGGACCGTGGTTGTAAAGGCTGCGGCCTTTGTCGAAAAGCGCGGTTTCAGGCGAGTTCAGATACTTGGCGCTGTCGTTGGGGTCCATCGCCCGCCCGCCAAAGGCGATGCAGCGGCCACGCGGGTCGCGGATCGGATAGATGATCCGGTTGCGGAACGTGTCATAGGGTTTGCCGCCCTTGGTGCTGGGCTTGGCCAGTCCCGCATCAATGATCAGGTCGTCGGCGATGCCCTTGTTCTTCAGATGGTCCCACAGCGATTGCCAGCCGTCCGGCGCAAAACCAAGCTCGAACCGGTCGCGCGCCGCCTCGGAGAGCTTGCGGCGGTCCAGATAGGCGCGCGCATCACGGCCGCCGCCAGCCTTCAGTTGCAGACGATAGAACTTGAGCGCCTCCTCCATGACCGCAGCCAGTTCGGCGCGCCGGTCTGTCCGCGCCGCCTCTCCCGGGTCGCGCGCCGGCATCTGCATGCCTGCCTCACGCGCCAGCGCCTCGACCGCCTCCATGAAGGACATGTTCTCGATCTCGCGCAGGAAAGTAACGGCGTCGCCCTTCGCATGGCAGCCGAAGCAATAGTAATATCCTTTCCGGTCATCGACGTGGAAAGAGGCTGACTTTTCCTGATGGAAGGGGCACGGCGCCCACAGGTCGCCCTTGACCTGACTGGACTTGCGCTGGTCCCACGTCACCTTGCGCCCGACGACACGCGACAGCGTCACGCGGGTGCGCAGTTCATCAAGGAATCCGGGTGGCAGGCTCATTCAATCTATATCGGGCCTTGGGGCCGGTGGAGCAAGGGGGCTGTCTGCCCCCTCTTGCCCTGACGGGCAATTCACCCCCGAGGGTACTTCGTGTCGGAAAATGCGCTTGTCATTTTCTGCTGCCAAAAATCCCATGGGGGTCCGGGGGTGTGAAACCCCCGGCCTTGCTTCAGGCAGACGCGCGCGCCGCCAGCGACTTCATGGTTCCTTCGATCTCGTGCACCGCCGTGACCACCATCGAACGGAAGACATGGATGGTGATTGCCTCGGCGGCAGAGCGGTGGAAAAGCCCCATCATGTGGCCCAGACCAGCGCGCGCGGTTGCCCCCACCGGAAAAGAGGCAGGCGACAGGTCAAGCGGCACAAGGCGGGCAAGCGCCGCGTGTGCCAACGGACCCGCAAGCGTGATGCCCACCCAGCCGTCACTGATGTCTACCAGCGCCGCACTGGCCTCCAGCCCAACGGGGGCCGCGCCAAGAAGGAACGCCTGCGCCCGCCCGCTCCAGATGATCGCGGCATCGCCCTTGGTGACGGCACGGTCAGGCGCGGGCCAGGCAAGGCCGAGTTTCTTCAGTGCCGTACCCACAGCCTTTTCCTTGCGGGGATAGG
The DNA here is from genome assembly GCA_049289975.1 of Paracoccaceae bacterium. GTDB lineage: Bacteria > Pseudomonadota > Alphaproteobacteria > Rhodobacterales > Rhodobacteraceae > TMP-24. The sequence continues at coordinate 1,841 of JBATMT010000251.1, forward strand.
GTGACACCGACGTGATCGTAGTGAACGGGGCTGCCGACAGGGTCAGCGCGCCGATGGTCAGCGGCAGCAGTCCATCCGTCGCCGCTTTTGCAATGAGGCTAGCCACGAGCGCGCCCTCCCTCTGGATCAAAGAAGACCGGCGCGGTGACTTCGCACAGCATGTCGGTACCGCGCAGCCCGTCATAAAGGCGCACGGTCTGGCCGTGCCGCGCCCTGCCGTCCTTCAGGAAAGCGAGCCCGAGATGAGTGCCAAGTGTTGGCGACCAACATACCGAGGTCACGTAGCCCTGATCGTTTTGCCGGATTGGCTGGGCGCCGGCATCATAAAGATGCGCGCCTGCGCCGAAGCCTTTCTCGCGGGCGATGGGGCGCAGGCCCACCATCTGTTCACGTTCAGGCCCGGTCAGGCCGGGGCGCTGGCTGGCGGCCTTGCCGATGAAATCCTTCTTGGTCGACAGCATACCTTGCAGGCCGACATCGAAGGCCGTGACCCGGCCATGGATTTCGGCATGGGTGATGAAGCCCTTCTCGATCCTGAGGACGTTCAGCGCCTCCATCCCGTAAGCGCAGCCGCCGAAGCTTTCGGCGCGCGCGACGAGGTCGCGGTAGAGCGCCTCGCCATAGCGGGCGGGCACGGCGATTTCATAGCCGATCTCGCCCGAGAACGAGATGCGGTAAAGTCGTGCCTCGACCCCACCGACGCGGACGGTGCCGCACGACAGGAACGGGAACGATACATCGTCGATCGGCAGATCGAGGAGCGAGTTCAGAAGTTCGCGCGCGAGAGGTCCTGCGACAGCGAACTGCGCCCATTGCTCGGTGACCGAGATGGTGCGTACGTCCCAATCCGGGCAGAAGGCCTGCTGGACAAAATCGAGATGGCGCATCACCAGTCCAGCGGCGGCAGTCGTGGTGCTGAGGACATAATGCTCGGGGCCGAAGCGGGCCGAGGTGCCGTCATCCAGAACGATGCCGTCTTCGCGGAGCATCAGGCCATAGCGAACCTTCCCCACACCCACCGTCGAGAAAGTGTTGGTGTAGACGAAATCGAGGAAGCGCGCCGCGTC
>JBATMT010000252.1:0-9807 GCA_049289975.1 Paracoccaceae bacterium
GTCGGTGCAGACCCTGACGGCTGATGATGCGCAGAACCTTGGGCTGGCGGAGGGCACCGAAGGTGTGGTGGTGACCGAGGTCGATTCCAAAGGTAGCGCGGCCGAAAAGGGCATCCAGCAGGGCGACGTCATCGAAAGCGTCAATCAGGTCAAGGTTGCGTCTGCCGAAGACCTGATGAAGCAACTCGATGCTGCGAAGGCCAAGAAACGCGAAGGCGCACTTTTGATGGTGGATCGGCATGGGCAGAAGTCGTTCATTGTCGTTCCGTTCGGTCAGGCCTGAGCCCCACGAGCTTTCTCCGAGCCGACAGTTGAAAGGCGGTCCGTTGCGGGCCGCCTTTTTTATGTGGTGGGAATGTCCGATGCGCCCGTCTTGCGTGAATGGACAGCAATCGCGGCGACCCAGATCGCGATTTCGAACAGGAAGGTCCAGTGCAGCACGAAGGACCATAGCCAGAAGTCATAGACACGCGGCACGGTGAAGAACGACATCAGCCGCGTGCTGAAGGGTGCGCCCCACATGATCGTGCCGACCACGGTGTCAAGAATCAGGTGAAGGAAGATCGCAGCGAGGAAGCAGATGATGGGCCACCCCGCCTTGGTTCGCCACGTCAGAGGCAGGACGGCGGCACTTACGATGAACCAGAAGAGCGGGATATGCACCCAATAACGATGATGATGGATCGCCCCGTGATCGACAAAAATGAAAAAGAGGAAGTCGAAATCGGGAAAGATCGAGCCAAGCAGGATAGCGGGCAGAACCAGCCGTTCACGCCGATCCAAACCGCTCGACAGAAGGTAGCCTGCTGGAAGATGCGCGGTGATCATCCGATCAGGCGCTTTGCCCGAGTCGTTTTCCGACCCCTTCGCGGTTCTCGAGCGCCCGCCACCAGACTTCGTTGGCGAGGTACCAATCGATTGTCTTTTCCAGCCCCTGATCAAGTGTGACTGACGGACGCCAGCCGAGTTCCTCGCGGATGCGAGACGGGTCAATCGCATAACGCTGGTCATGTCCGGGGCGATCGGAAACAAAGGTGATCTGATCCGCGTAAGGTTTGTTGCCGGGCCGCTTTTCATCAAGAATGGCGCAGATCTTTTGGACGAGCGACAGGTTCGTTGCCTCGTTTTCGCCGCCGATATTGTAGCTGCGGCCAAGCTTGCCCTTTTGCACCACCAGAAGAAGCGCGTCGGCGTGATCCTCTACGAACAGCCAGTCGCGGATGTTGTCACCTTTCCCGTAGATCGGGATAGGAGCGCCAGAGAGCGCCTTCAGGATGACGACCGGGATCAACTTTTCGGGGAAGTGGTAGGGGCCGTAGTTGTTGGAACAGTTTGTCAGAACGACCGGCAGGCCGTAGGTTTCATGCCATGCCCGCACCAGATGGTCGCTTGAGGCTTTTGATGCCGAGTAGGGCGAGCGCGGATCATACGGGGTGTCCTCGGTGAACTTGCCGGTAACGCCAAGCGATCCGAAAACCTCGTCTGTCGAAATATGATGGAAACGAAAGTCTGATGGCTTGCCTTCGGCTGTCCAATAGCCACGAGCCGCCTCGAGCATTGTATAGGTGCCGGTGATATTGGTTTCGATGAAGGCAGCCGGGCCGTCGATCGAGCGGTCGACATGGCTTTCGGCGGCGAGATGCATGATTGCATCGGGCTGATGCGTGGCAAGAATTGCATCAACACGCGCACGGTCGCAAATGTCGGCATGTTCGAACGCGTAGCGAGGGCTGTCCGATACCTCTGCAACATTCGTCAGGCTGCCAGCATAGGTGAGTTTGTCGAGATTGACGACCGAAAGGCCTTGGCCGATCGCGCGGCGGACAACCGCAGACCCGATGAACCCTGCGCCACCTGTCACCAGCAGTTTCATCAGCGGACCTCATAGATGAAGGGAGACTCGAAGGTATCGAAGGCGCGTGCCTTGGCGTCCTTGTCTGACAGAATCGCTGATGTCGGATCAATGCCCCAGTCTATGCCGATCGCAGGGTCGTCAAACCGTATCGCACCGTCACATTCCGGTGCGTAGAAATCGGTGCATTTGTAAAGCAGCTCGCTGTCAGCGGCCTGCGTTACGAAGCCATGCAGGAAACCCGTTGGAATCAGCAGTTGCCTGCCATTTTCCGCCGACAGTACGGTGCCGAACCATTGACCGAACGTGGGCGACCCCACGCGGATGTCCACTGCGACGTCGAATACCTCGCCACGTCCGCACCTTACGAGCTTTGCCTGCGCATGCGGTGGTGACTGAAAGTGCAGGCCCCGGATCGTGCCTGCGTCGCGGGAATAGGAGTGATTGTCTTGGACAAAATCATAGTCGATACCGTTTCGGGTGAGGACTTCTTTGTTCCAGACTTCACTGAACCAGCCGCGTGCATCGCCGAAGCGGCGGGGAGCCAAAACCAGAAGACCGGGCAGAGTCGTTTCTTCAATAATCATAAAACTTCCAACATCTTTGGGTTGGGGGCTTTTATCCTCTGGCAAGTCACAAGGGAAGGCTATTGCCGGGCAAGGAGAGGCCCGCAGTGGCGCACATTTCTCAAACTGCAGGGCTTCGCGTCGATAGCGCAACGCCATGTGGCTTGGCCCATCGCCGGACTTTCCATCGATGCATAGCAAATAGTGGCCGCATTCGGGAATTATGTTGCTTCAGGAAACGGCAGGCTCTGTTCGCGGTGGAAACGGCTGGACAAATCAGGCATGACGGGGACGAGCCTTATGGGCATATTCTGGTGATTATTGGTGCGGGTCGCCGTTATTTGATGCGACTTACTCTGCGGAAATTGAACAGATCTGAATTCTAGGTGCATGTCACAGCAAGATCAAAATACCAGACGGCGCTGGGCGCGTTGCATGCCTTGCAACGGCGGGCAGGTTTGTTTGTCGGCATCGCCCGGCAAAATGAGGATGTCGCAAGGTCGCGGCCATTCCGCCTTATTTTTGTCGATGGCCTCTGCCATCGCGCAAGTGGCGCCAGTTTTTGGCAGAATGAAGCAAAACAGGCTGACCCGGATCAATGACCGGACGTCAGCAATCGAAATGCCTGACCGGAGGACGGTATAGAATGAGTGTTGTGTCCAAACGGATACTGGTAACGGGTGGTGCAGGATTTCTGGGTTCGCATCTGTGCGAGCGCCTGATCGATGCCGGGCATGACGTGTTGTGCGTGGACAATTACTTCACGGGCCGCCGGGACAATGTCGCTCACCTGATCGGACATCCGCGTTTCGAGATCATGCGGCACGATGTGACGTTTCCGCTTTATGTCGAGGTGGACGAAATCTACAATCTGGCGTGCCCCGCAAGTCCGGTACACTATCAACACGACCCGGTGCAGACCACAAAAACGAGCGTGCATGGGGCGATCAACATGCTTGGGCTTGCCAAGCGGCTTCGTGCGAAGATCCTTCAGGCATCTACGTCGGAAGTCTACGGCGACCCGGTGGTTCACCCTCAGACCGAAGACTACTGGGGCAACGTCAATCCGATTGGCTTCCGGTCTTGCTATGACGAAGGCAAGCGCTGCGCCGAGACGCTGTTTTTCGATTATCACCGCCAGCATCAGTTGCGCATCAAGGTGGCGCGGATCTTCAATACCTACGGTCCGCGTATGCATCCGCAAGATGGCCGGGTGGTTTCGAACTTCATCATGCAAGCACTTGGTGGCGAACCGATCACCATCTATGGCGAAGGGACGCAAACGCGGTCTTTCTGCTTCGTATCTGACCTGATCGAGGGGCTCATGCGCCTGATGGATACGGGCGACGAGATCACCGGACCCATGAACATCGGCAATCCGGTCGAGATGACCATTCGCGAACTGGCGGAAGCTGTCATTGACCTGACTGGATCGAAGTCAAAGCTTGTGTTTGAACCGCTGCCGTCGGACGATCCGGTACAGCGCAAGCCCGATATCGGCTTTGCGCGCAGATCGCTTGATTGGGAGCCGAAGATCAAGTTGCGCGATGGTCTGGTGCAGACGATTGCCTACTTCGACAGGTTGCGCAGCGGACTCCCCTTTGAAAGGACCATTGGATGATGGACGCTGGCCGGATCGGCAGTGTATCGGGCAAGCGGGCCGACAGGCTCGCGGTGCTATGGTATGTCTGTGCCTTTCTGGCGGTGATGAGCGTTGTGCTGGTGAACGGGCGACCGCTCTTTTACTTTGACACGATCGGTTACGTTGACCAGGGCAGCGAAGCGTTGCGGCAGTTGCACATTGTGGCACCTGAGCAGACATCTTCGGCGGCGACTCTGTCTGGTGGCACAGAGTCGGCAGTCAAGACCGTCGATGGATCGAGGTCGCCATTCTACAGTTTGATCGCGGGGATATTCTCGCATCTGGGGATGTTGGAAGGCCTGCTTCTGTTCAATGCGACCGCACTTTTCCTCGCAGTTTGGCTAATCACCCGGGTAGCTTTGCGGACTCACGTTGCGAGTATGAGCATGGCCGCCGCGACCTGCCTGCCGCTCATCATCGCGTCGCTTGGCTCGCTGCCATTTTATGCGGCCTATCTGATGCCAGACTTGCTTGCACCTGTTCTCGTCTTGATCATTTCCGCACTTACTGCCTTCGGCCGCAACATGCTGCGATGGGAGCTTTTGCTGGCGGTGCTAATCGGCATCGCAGCCATCGTATCGCACTTGTCGCATTTTGCGATAGCCGGGCTCATGTTGCTGGCTGCGCTTCCGATGACGCTCTTTCTGGGCCGAAGAGGCGCTCTGCTGGCACCGTTGATGATCGTGTTCATTTTGGGGGCTGCCTATCTGCAAGGCAAAGCCTTTCAGGTGGTTGCAGAAAAGGCGGCTCATTCAGAGGTGGTCATCAAGCCCTACCTTACGGCTCGCCTCATTCAGGATGGTCCCGGATATCAATGGTTGAAGCGCCACTGTCCCGATCCGGAAATCGATAGCTGTCCGCTGTGGGACGCGCTGCAACTCTCGCATGACCCATATCGGCTTACGGCATCTCACATAACCTTCGAGACAAGCAAACGGCTGGGGTCGTTCCGGCTGATGACGGAGGAAAATCAGAAACGCGTGGCCGATGCGCAGGTCAAATTCTTCAAGGCAGTTCTCATGGAAATGCCCATAGAAACCACGATTGCCTTTCTGAAGAACACGTTCATTCAGTCTTCGATGGTCAGTATAGACATGACCTTGCCAACTGACAAAATCGAGATGCGAAACGAAGGCGTTACGGGTCTTTTGTCGGGTCCGCTCAAGATCGGGCGGCTTCATGGCGACCGGCCCTGGGTCGAGGTTCTGGTTTCAGCTGAAACCGGTTTCTATGTCGCGGCGCTTGGGTTTGTCATCACGCTGCTTGTTCTGCCGGGGCCGGTGCCTGCTGCGGTGCGGGTGTTTGCGGTCATGGTGATGCTTGGTGTTCTTGCGAATGCACTGGTCTGCGGCGGCATTTCGCAACCGGCGACCCGTTATGGTGCGCGAATGATTTGGTTGCTGCCATTCCTTGCCGCGTTCTTGCTGATTTGGGCACGCGAGCCGGAGCCGGAGGCAACGACATGACCGACAGCCCCAAGGTTTCAATTTCCGTTATCATGCCGGCCTTTCGCGCCGAGCAACTGTTGAAGCGGGTGCTTCCGCCTTTGATCGGAATGCAGGAACGCGGCGAGGTTGCCGAAATCATCGTCGTCGACGATCAATCGCCAGACCGTACCGCAGAAGTCGCCGAACAGATGGGCGCGCGGGTTCTGACGACCCCCAAGAACGGCGGGCCAGGAGTCGCACGCAATCTGGCGGCTGAAGTTGCCACCGGTGATGTGCTCTGGTTTGTCGATAGTGATGTGATCGCTTGGGACGATGGTGCGCGGCGGCTGCAGGATACCTTTTCGGACCCGACGGTCTCTGCGGTCTTCGGGTCGTATGACACGACACCCGAGGGTAGCTGGTTCGCTAGGTACAAGAATCTCATGCATCGCTATTATCACCAGACGGCGCGGCGGACCGCCAAGACGTTCTGGGCGGGCTGCGGTGCTGTCCGTGCCGACATGTTCCGCAAGGTCGGCGGCTTTGACGTGGAGACGTACCGCGTTCCGTCAATCGAGGACATCGAACTGGGCTATCGTATCCATGCTGCCGGGGGCGTGATCTGCGTGGAGCCCGAGCTTCTGGGGAAACACCTCAAGGTCTGGAGCATGCGGCAGGCCATTCACACTGATATCTTCCGCAGGGCGCTGCCCTGGTCACGTTTAATGATCGCGCGGGAAGGTCTGGGGGATGATCTGAACACATCGCAAGGCGAGCGGTTGCGCGCTATTCTGGCGGGGTTCCTAATCCTGTCGATTCTCGCTGTCGTGCTTGTGCCGGGCTTCTGGTGGGTGCCGTTGGCGCTCTTTGTCATGGCAATTGCTGCAAATGCCCGTCTTTTTGCCTTTTTTGTTCGCCATCTTGGCCCAATACGAGCGGTGGCAGCACTGCTCTATCATCAATTGTACTACGTGTACTCGGCCGGTTCCTTCGCCTGGTGCCTGTTCGAATATCACGTACTTGGCGTGAAGGACCGTCTGCATGTGCCCTGATAGTCTGGCCAAAATGCCCGCCGCAAAGAGATCTGCGAGAAACAAGATGACAATGCAAACGCCCGTCGCGATGGCCAAGCCATCGATCCCCTCTGAGTTTGAGGGTCTGACCCTTTCGGTGGTTATTCCCGCCTATAACGAGGAGGGAGCAGTCGAGCATACGATTGACGATGTCCGTCGTGAGTTGAATGCCATTGGTATTCCTTACGAGATCATAGTCATCGACGACGGCTCTTCTGATCGCACTCTCGAGATCGCCCGGGACACCGGGGTGGTCGTTGACACCAATCAGGTAAACACTGGCTATGGAGCCAGCCTGAAGCGCGGCATCAAGCACGCGCAATATGAGTATGTCGCGATCATTGACGCGGATGGCACATACCCGGCGCGCTATCTGCCCGCGATGCTGTCGATGTGCCGCAATCAGGATATGGTGGTCGGTGACCGCGGTGCAGCTATGAAAAACGTGCCCTGGATCCGCAAGCCAGCGAAATGGGTCTTGAACACGTTTGCATCATTTCTGGCAGAGCGCCGCCTGAATGATCTCAATTCAGGTCTGCGAGTTTTCCGAAAGTCCGAGCTGGTGCCGTTCATCCCGTTGTTGCCGCAGAAGTTTTCATTCACGACGACGATCACGCTTTGCATGTCGTGCAACGGGAAGCGCATGATCTACACGCCGATCGAGTATGGCAAGCGTGTGGGCAAATCGAAGATCCGTCCGGTCGATTTCATCAACTTCGTCATTCTCGTGCTGCGCATGACAGTGCTGTTCAACCCGTTGCGAGTATTCATCCCGTTTGGACTAGCCTTGATGGGTCTTGGTGTCGTGAAGTTCATCTATGATATCTGGATGGATAACCTTTCCGAAACCACGATCTTCGCATTTCTGTCGGCCCTCATCATCTGGTCTCTAGGCCTGATCGCCGACATGATCTCGCGCTTGCATCTGCGACCCTGAGATGGCGGTTTCTGCCAAAGCTCTCAAGAAATGGGCGATCCGTGCAGGCGGGTCGGCCGTAGCGCTTGGGCTGATCTTCTGGTTCCTGCCCAAAGAGGCGATCCTTGAAGGCTTCTCGCGACTGACGCCCAAGGTTTTCTTCGGTGTGCTACTGGCGTTTCTCGGATGCCACGTCGCGGCAGCTTTCAAGTGGTGGATGCTGATGGACCGGGCGCTGCCTTTCCCTCAGGCATTGCGCGCACATTTCGCAGGGTTGGCCGCCAACCTGTGCCTTCCGGGAGCCGCGGGAGGTGATGCTGTGCGGGCCGGCCTTGCCCATGTGGCATTGAAGGATGGGCCCAAAGTGGCCGCCGCTGCCGTTGGGGATCGGCTGATCGATATGGTCGGACTTGCCTGCCTTTCCTTGCTTGGACTGGTTTTCCTGTCGGGGAAAGGCAATGCCGTACTGGCTTATTCACTCGCGGCGATTGTGATTGGCGGGGCTGTATTGGCGTTGTTCATTTTCCCGCCAGTTGCACGCTGGCTCTGGGGCAAGCATCCGGGCCTGCCGGCACGAAGCCTTGGATTGCGGTTGGCCGAGTCCTTTGGCGCACTGGGGCGCAGGCCCGGGCTGATCGTGTTTGCGCTGGTCCTGTCTGCGGCTATTCAGGCCGTCCTGATCTGGCTGTCGATAAAGCTGGCCCAGCCTGTCGGAGTGAACATTTCTGCGGCGGCGTGGTTCTTCGGTTGGCCGATTGCAAAGATCGTTGCCACACTGCCCCTGTCGCTGGGGGGCCTTGGCGTTCGTGAGAGTTCACTTGCGGCGCTGCTGGCACCATTCGGGGCCGCCCCTGCCCTGGTCATTGCCTCGGGTCTCGCATGGCAAGCCATTCTCTATCTGGCAGGTGCTTTGGGCGGTCTTATTCTTGTTGTTTCTGGCGGGCGGTTTTCTGCCTCGCAAAAGGCGATTCAGGAGACGGTTGAATGAAAGATAACAGCGCGACATTGCCGCGCGTCACCATACTTGGTGCAGGCCCGGCTGGTATCGCGGCTGCCCATGCGTTGACCAAAGCCAAGAAGGCGAAGGTTGAGGTACTGGAGCGGGCCGAACGGGCAGGGGGCAATTCAACATCGTTTCAGATCGAAGGCATCTGGTGTGATTATGGATCGCACAGGTTTCACCCGGTCGCCGATCCGTCGGTGATCGCTGATGTGAAAGCGCTTCTGGGCGACGATCTGCTCCTGCAACCGCGTCACGGACGGATTCGGTTGGGTGGGCGGTGGATCCACTTCCCGCTCAAGCCTGCCGATGCGTTGGTGAGGCTGCCTCCCCGATTTGCGGCATCGCTGTTCGGTGACATGCTGCTCAAGCCCTTCCGCAAGAAGGGGACAGGACCCAAGAGCTTTTCTTCGATCTTGTACGATGGCCTTGGTCCGACGATTTCTGAAAGCTTCTACTTCCCCTACGTGAAAAAGCTATGGGGTCTTGATCCTGACAAACTGGCGGTAACGCTGGCGGAACGGCGGGTTTCGTCCGGCTCGGTCGGCAAGATTCTCGGCAAGATGATCCGCATGTTGCCGGGGATGAAGGGTCCGACGACTGGCAGATTCTATTATCCCCGCAAAGGGTTTGGGCAGATTTCCAGCTCCATGGTGGATGCGTCCAGCAAGGCAGGGGCGGAGTATTCGTTCAATGCCAACGTGCTGCGCATCGAGCGTGACGGAAACAGGGTGACGGGCGTAGTTACCCAGGGGTCCGACGGCGAGGTTCGTCATGCGGCAGATCAGATTTATTCAACCATTCCGCTGACCGCTGCCCTTCGGCTGATGGACCCGCCTGCGCCGGAGCCGGTGCAAAAGGCCGCAGCGTCTATACGTTTTCGCGGAATGATTCTTGTCTACCTGATCCTGAAGACCGACCAGTTCACCGAGTATGACGCGCACTATTTTCCCGAACTGTCGATTCCGATCAGCCGAATGTCTGAGCCGAAGAATTACAACTCGGCAAAAGGACCCAAGGGTTTGACTATCCTTTGTGCGGAGTTGCCCTGCGATCCGGGCGAAAAGTGGTGGTCGATGTCTGACGAAGAGTTGGGCAAGCACTACGTTCAGTGGCTGAACGACCTCGGCCTGCCGGTGAAGTGCGAGGTCTTGCGCTGTGAGACGCGGCGGATCGGACAGGCCTACCCAGTATACGATCTGGACTATCAAAGACACTTCGAGACAGTCGACAACTGGCTATCGACATTGGACGGGTTCCTGTCATTCGGTCGTCAGGGGCTGTTCGCGCACGACAATACCCACCATGCGTTTGCAATGGCCTATGCGGCC
>JBATMT010000253.1:0-7019 GCA_049289975.1 Paracoccaceae bacterium
CGCATCATGCTTGCGGCGATCGTAGCCCGAGAAATGCAGGCTGAGCCAATGGAAGTGCCGAGCTTCGGGATCATCTTCCAGCACGGCACGGGGACGGGTCGACAGGCACGAGCGGATCTTCACACCATTCAGATCGGCCTTAGCCTTGGCCAGTGCGGCGTCGAACACGTCGGGCTGCGCCAGAACTGCACCGTAGTCGATCCACATGCCGGATTTCACCATAGCCGCCGCCGACTCGGCTGTGATGCGGCGGGCAGGTGCTGCCGCTGCTCTCATTGTCATTATGTGAATCTCCCCAGAGCAGTGCACGCGTCCCTGCTGACAGATTTCACGATTTTGGCCTGTCACAAAATGGAATCTGCAGGCTTAGGCTCAAACAGCGAGAAGCCGGCGGAACAGTGCTTCAAGATAGCCGTGTGCCTCGGCAAATGGGTCGTGACCCTCGCCAAGAACGGCGCGCACCTGAACGTCGAAATCGGCATAGTGTTGAGTCAATGCCCAGATCGAGATGATCAGATGGTGCGGCGGCATTGGGGCGATGCGTCCCTCGGCTTGCCACCGGGCTATGAGGGCGGCCTTTTCATCGACGAGTTCCTTCAAATCGCCGCTGAGCGTTTCCATCATGCGCGGTGCGCCCTGGAGGATTTCGTTGGCAAACAGGCGGCTTTCGCGGGGGTAGTCGCGGCTGAGGTCCAGTTTGCGGCTGACATAGGCAAGGATTTCGGCAAGCGGATCGCCCTTGGCATCCATGTCGCGCAACGGGTCGAGCCAATTGCTTAGAAGCCTGCCGAGAAGTTCGGTGTGGATCGCCTCCTTGGAGGGGAAGTAATAAAGCAGGTTCGGCTTGGACAAGCCTGCCACGTCGGCGATCTGGTCGAGCGTGGCGCCACGAAAGCCTTGCGCCGAAAACACATTGAGCGCGGCATCCAGAATCGCCTGACGGTTCCGCAACTGAATGCGGGTAAGAGTTGGCTTTTCGGCGTGTTTTGCCATGTGTCTGGTCAAGTCTGCCTTCTCTTCTCTGGTTGCAAGACGCTTGTTTTGCGAGTGGGCATTGCCCGCCGCACCATCAAAGGGTGCAAAATTTATTTAGCGCCAATGCTAAATGCGTTCTGTTTCCCTTTATCCCTCCGGACCTCTCTGCTAGCCTGCCATCGACTTAAGGGTCAAACAACTAAATCTGTATTTGCCGCACAAATTGAACGAGCAAAGCCTATGGGAGAGAGACATGGCGCTTGACCGCAAGCCCGCACCGAATGACCTGAACGCCTTCTGGATGCCGTTCACCTCGAACCGGCAATTCAAGAAGTCGCCGCGGATGTTCGTGGCCGCAAAAGACATGCACTATACCACTTCCGAAGGGCGTCAGGTTCTGGACGGCACGGCGGGCCTGTGGTGCTGCAACGCGGGCCATTGCCGCCCGAAGATCACTGAGGCGATCCAGAAGCAGGCCGCAGAGCTTGACTATGCGCCTGCGTTCCAGATGGGTCACCCGATTGCGTTCGAGTTGGCCAACCGGATCATCGACATCTCGCCCAAGGGTATGGAGCATGTGTTCTACACCAACTCCGGCTCGGAATCGGTCGAAACCGCTCTGAAGATCGCCATTGCCTATCATCGTGTCCGTGGCGAAGGCACCCGCACCCGTCTGATCGGGCGCGAGCGTGGCTATCACGGTGTGAATTTCGGTGGCATCTCGGTTGGTGGCATTGTCAACAACCGCAAATTCTTTGGAACGTTGCTGGCGGGGGTCGATCACCTGCCACACACGCACCTTCCGGCGCAGAATTCGTTCACCAAGGGCCAGCCCGAGCATGGCGCAAACCTTGCCGATGATCTTGAACGGATCGTGGCACTGCACGGAGCCGAAACGATTGCCGCCGTCATTGTCGAGCCGATGGCCGGGTCGACGGGCGTTCTTCTGCCGCCCAAGGGCTATCTGGAGAAACTGCGGGCAATCACCAAAAAGCACGGCATCTTGCTGATATTCGACGAAGTGATCACCGGCTTCGGTCGTCTGGGGTCGGCTTTTGCCGCCCAGCATTTCGACGTGCTGCCCGATATGATGACCACCGCCAAGGGCCTGACCAATGGCGTCATTCCAATGGGCGCGGTGATCACCAGAGGTGAGGTTCATGACGCGTTCATGACCGGGCCGGAGCATGTGATCGAGCTGTTCCACGGCTATACCTATTCGGGCAACCCGATTGCGGCTGCCGCGGGGATCGCCACGCTCGACACCTACAAGGAAGAGGGCCTGTTCGAGCGTGCAGCTGACCTTGCGCCCTACTGGCAAGAAGCGCTGCACTCGCTCAAGGGTACCCGCAATGTCATCGACATCCGCAACATGGGCCTGATCGGTGCCGTGGAGCTGGAGCCGATTGCGGGCGAGCCGACGAAGCGCGCGTTCAGCGCCTTCCTCAAGGCCTACGAGAAGGGCATCCTGATCCGCACCACCGGCGACATCATTGCGATGAGCCCGCCGCTGATCATCTCGAAGGCCGAGATTGACCGGCTGATCGGGACGCTGAAAGAAGTTCTCGATACTCTGGAATGACGAGAAGGCCGGGGGAAACCCCGGCCTTTTCAGCCTGTGGAGCGTGTGTCCGCGCGCGGACAAAATGGGAAAACGAGTTTTGCCAATGGGTTGCTAATTTTTGTTAGCCCAATCTTAACCAACGGAGAGAGCATGCGCCCTGCCTGCACTGCCACCGAGCTTGTCGACGATGACCGGGTCCGCGTGACGCGCTTCGATTTTGCGCCGGGGGCCGAAACCGGCTGGCACCGGCATGGCTATGACTATGTGATCACCGCCGTCACTGATTGCCACATGCTTCTGGAAGAACCGGGTGGCGGCACACGGAAGGTACTGGTTCCGGCTGGTTCGGCTTATCGCCGTCAGGAAGGGGTGGAGCACAATGTGGTCAATGATGGCGACGGAGTGATGAGCTTTGTCGAAGTCGAATTGAAGTGATCGGCCCTGCCATTCGCGGGATGGTTCCTGGCGATGTGACGGCGTCACTGGCGATGCGCGCGCGGACCCGGGAGAATGCCGTCGATCTCGACGAACTTCGCGAGGTCTACGGCATCACTCCGGAGTCGGCGGCCGAGGCGCTTCGGACCCGGCAGACTGGGTTTTTGCTGGAGGATCAGGGCGAAGTCGTGGGCTTTTGCATCGGTGACCGTCTGACGGGCGAGGTTGTCGTGCTGGCACTGTTGCCCGAGTACGAAGGCCGGGGTTGGGGACGGCAGCTACTGACACTGGTGCATGAGGTGCTGATTGCCGAGGGTCATCAGACGATCTGGCTTTGGGCCAGCGCCGACCCGGCGGTTCGCGCCAGCGGGTTCTATGCGCGCTTTGGCTACGCCCCGAACGGCGAGATGGAACATGGCGATATCAAGCTGCACTACCGAGTGGGGTGAGGATGAGGTGTCGTGCCGGATGGCCGATCTTGACTAGTGTGACACCATCAATTCCTCGATCGCCCTGACGACCAGCGCATGATCTTCCAGATGCGGCAGGCCCGAGACAGTGGCGACGGCAACCAGTCCCGCGCCTTTCACCCGGATCGGCACAGCGCCGCCGTGGTCGGAATAGTCGGCATGGTCAAGGCCGTGCTTGCCGAGCGTGCTTGAGCTTTCGGCATTCTCGAAATGGTTCAGAAGGCTCGACTTGTGCGTGGCAAGAACCGTATTTGACTTCCGCCGCGCCCAGTTGTCATTGATCGGTGCCGATCCAGGCAAGGCAGCATGGAACAGGGTGCGGTTCGGAGTGCGGATGTCGATGACGACGCCAAGGTGATCCTTGCGGGCAAGATCAACGAGGATCTGGCCCAACGCCAGAGCGTCATTTTCGGTGAAGCGGTTCAGGATCAGCCGGGCTTCTTGGGCGGCGGCGCGGGCCTTGTCCATGCGGTTTCCTCTCAGCGGTCGATCTTGGCGCCCATGATGGCGAGGGATTGCTGGTAAACGGTGGCGGCGTTCCATTCCTTCAGCACGGCAAAGTTCGGCTCGCCCTCCTGATAGCCAGCGCCCGGTTTCCAGCCTTTCTGGCGCAGGTAGTTGGCGGTTGAGGCCAGCGCGTCGGTCATGTTGTTGAGGTCAACCTTGCCATCGCCATCGCCGTCGACGCCATAGCGCAGTGCGTTGCCGGGCAGGAACTGGGTGTGGCCGATCTCTCCGTGTTTGGCGCCGACCGATTTGGTCGAGATGGTGCCACGGTCCACCAGCATGAGGGCGGCGATGAGGTGGTCAGTGAAAAAATCGCTGCGGCGGCAGTCATAGGCCAGCGTGGCGATGGCCGAGACGACGTTGGTCTTGCCACGGTCGTTGCCAAAGCCGGTTTCCATGCCGTGAATGGCAAGGATCACCCCGGCGGGGACACCGTAGGTCTGTTCGAGCGACTGGTAGAAGCCGGGGTTTTGGGCCTTGCGCTTGCGGCCGATCGAGATGATGGCGTCGGTCCCGCGCACCTTCATGAATTTCGAGAGCGTGTATTTGAAGCTTTTCTGGCCGCGGTCGGCCGAGATGGTGGCCTTGGAGTAGGACGTGCCCATCAGTGCGGCAATGCCCCGATCATCGACGCCCGCAGCGGCAGCCTCGGCGGCCATCTGAGGCTTCCATGTCTCGAACGCGCCGCCGGTGTTGGAGCATTCGGCGGCAAGAGCGGGTAAGGGCAGGGTGGCGACGACGAGGGAGATAAGGAGGTTGCGCAAGGGGAGGCTCCGGTAGGGCGGCAGGGAAAGACTAGCCTGAGCGCGGAGGAGAGGGAAGGGCATGGCTGTGGCAGGGCACGAGGACGCAAGGACGCCGCCGGCCAGCTGGGCTGTGTGCAGGGTTTGCCCGCGCGCGGACAGAGAAAAAAATCATTTTAAATCAATGATAGTGCGATTTCTGTTCATCAGAAATTAAGTATTGCTCGGAGCTGCGCAAGATCGTCAGGGCGGTTCGCGATCCGGCCGCTGGGGGCAAACCCTTGACCGGAAGGGTCAGGAGCGGGTCGTGGAGTCATATCGCCCCGATGCCCCTGAGGATGATCTCTTTCACGCTGTCCTTGGCGGCTTTCCATTGCTTGTCGGAAAGCGGCTTGCCGCCGTTCAGGGTCTCGATCTGGTGGCCGAAGTCGGCATAGTGCTGCGTCGTGGCCCAGAGCATGTAAAGCAGGTGGACGGGGTTGACGGGGGCCATCTTGCCTTCGTCGATCCAGCGCTGGATCAGGGCGGCGCGGCCTGCCGTCCAGTCGCGGAGCGTGGTTTCGAGATAGTCCTGAATGACCGGGGCGCCGTGCATCACCTCGGAAGCCCAGACCTTGGAGCCGTCCGGGTGGCGGCGTGAAATCTCCATCTTGGCGTCGATGTAGGCACCGATGCCTTCGATCGGGCCGGGGGCCTTGTCGAAACTGTCGGCGGCGTGGAGCCAGATGTTGAAGATGTTTTGCACCACGTCGCGGTAAAGCGCTTCCTTGGTGGGGAAATAATAGTGCAGGTTTGCCTTCGGCAGGCCCGCCATGTCGGCGATAAGCTGCATGGTCGCTCCGCCGAAACCCGCCTCGGCAAAGACCTTTTCGGCAGCCGACAGGATGCGCTGCTCATTTTCCTGGCGGATCGCATTGCGTTTTGACAGGCGCTCGGGTCCGGCCATTTCATCCAAGAATTTCGTTGACCGTATGGTCAGGTTATGGTCGTCTCATCCTGACCATACGGTCAGGAAATGAGTCGTCGCAAGGGGCATGAAGACCCCTCATACACGACAGGGAGACAAGACGATGACCGCACTTGGTGCCAATGCCCGTATTGATTCTGCACGCCTGTGGGACAGCCTGATGGAGATGGCCAAGATCGGGCCCGGTATTGCGGGCGGCAACAACCGCCAGACGCTGACCGATGCCGATGGCGAAGGGCGACACCTGTTCAAGCGCTGGTGCGAGGCGGCGGGCTGCACGATGGGTGTCGACACGATGGGCAACATGTTTGCCACGCGCCCCGGGACCGACCCGGCGGCGCTGCCGGTCTATATCGGCAGCCACCTTGATACGCAGCCGACTGGCGGCAAGTTCGACGGGGTTCTGGGCGTGCTGGCCGGGCTTGAGGTGGTGCGGTCGATGAATGACCTTGGCATCAAGACGAAGCACCCGGTGGTGGTGACCAACTGGACGAACGAGGAAGGCGCGCGATTTGCGCCGGCGATGCTGGCGTCGGGCGTGTTCGCGGGCATCCTGACCGAGGACTATGCCAAGGCACGGACCGATTCCGATGGGCTGGTCTTTGGCGACGAGTTGCAGCGCATTGGCTGGGTGGGCGACGAGAAGGTTGGTGCCCGCAAGATGCATGCAATGTTCGAGTATCATATCGAACAAGGCCCAATCCTGGAGGCCGAGGGCAATGAGATCGGGGTAGTTACCCACGGGCAGGGTCTGTGGTGGCTGGAGATCACGCTGACCGGCAAGGACGCGCATACCGGAAGCACACCGATGAACATGCGGGTCAATGCGGGGCTTGGCATGGCGCGGATCACCGAGCGGGTGCATCAGATCGCCATGGCGCACCAGCCGAACGCTGTGGGCGCGGTCGGGCAGGTGAAGGTATTTCCGAATTCGCGCAACGTGATCCCCGGCAAGGTGATTTTTACTGTCGATATCCGCTCGCCCGAGCAGGGCAAGCTCGACCTGATGCGCGGCGAGGTGGAGCGCGCGGCGCAAGCCGTGGCGAAGGAACTTGGGCTGGGCATCGCCATCGAGCCTGTCGGGCATTTCGACCCCGTGGCCTTTGACCCCAAGCTGGTAAAGGTGGTGCGCGGTGCAGCCGAAAAGCTGGGCTACAGCCATATTGACATCGTCTCGGGCGCTGGTCACGACGCTTGCTGGATCAACCGGGTCGCGCCGACGGTGATGATCATGTGCCCCTGCGTGGACGGCCTGAGCCACAACGAGGCCGAGAGCATTTCCGAGGAATGGGCGGCCAAGGGCACGGACGTGCTGTTCCATGCGGTTCTGGAGACGGCAGGAGTGGTGGGGTGAGGTG
>JBATMT010000254.1:0-3479 GCA_049289975.1 Paracoccaceae bacterium
GACAGCACTTTCCGCCTATGACCATCAGGACTTGCCATTCGAACATCTCGTCGATCTGCTGAACCCGGATCGCAATCTGGCCCATGCGCCGATCTTTCAGGTGGGTCTGGTATTGCAGAACATGCAACATCAGCAGCTCGACCTGCCGGACCTGACGCTGGTTGCCGCCGAGGCAAAGGCCGTCACCGCCAAGTTCGATCTAGCTCTGACACTGTCCGATGCGGACGACAGCCTGCATTGTGACGCAGAATATGCCACGGATCTCTTTGATGCGCCCAGCATCGAGCGGCTCTGCTCCGATTTCGTCCGGCTCTTGCGCGCAATCCTAGCCACTCCGTCGCGCGCCATTCATCAACTGGCGCCTCCTGCAGCCGCTGACCTTGCCCGCATCACCGAGTGGAACAACACAGAGACCCCGATTACAGAGCCGTCCGTCGTTGCGGCCATCGAGGCGCAGGCTGCACGGCAACCAGATGCAGTTGCTCTGATCTGGCAAGAAGCCCGAATGAGCTATGGCGAACTGGACCGAGCGGCTAATCGCATTGCACATGCCTTGCGTGCAGCGGGCGTCAGACCCGGGATGCTGGTCGGTCTTGGCACCGGTCGAGGCATTGCCCATGTGTGCGGCGGTCTTGGCATCCTGAAAGCTGGGGCCTGCCTCGTCATGTTGCCGATGGATACTCCAGAGGATCGGCTGAACTACATCCTTGCCGATACTGGCCTCAAGCATGTGGTCGGCTTTGCCTCGGGCAATTGGCCTCGCGCTGTGGCCGTGATCGACCCTGAAGCAGCCGGTTTTGCCGAAACGCCGCTTGGTCTGGCCGCAACCGTAGACCGAGGCTACGTCGTTTATACATCGGGCACGACGGGTCAGCCCAAGGGCTCGGTCAACAGCCAACTCGGTCTTGCGAACTTCTGCGAATGGTATGGCCGCGCCTATGATCTGGCGCCGGGCCGCGTGGTCTCGTCTGTCTCGAACGTCGCCTTCGATGGCACCGTAGCCGAGATCTGGCCGACACTGACGCACGGGGCCACGCTGGTGCTGGTGCCAGAAGACACCCTCCGCGATCCGTGGCTCCTGTCGGCCATGCTGACCGAACATGGGGTGAATACGCTATATCTACCAATGGGTTATCTCGACGCTATTGCCCGATCTGGCTTTGGCTGGCCACCTTCGCTGCGGCGGGTGCTGGCCGGTGGCGACCGGATGAAGGGCTATCTGCTTCCGCGCGATCTGGGGCTGGAACTTGTCAACGTCTATGGCCCCTCCGAAACCCAGTGCGTCTCGAGCGTGGAACCGATCGGCCCAGATCATAGCGGCCCGGTCAGCATTGGGCGGCCGATCCCGAACACGCGGCTCTATATCCTTGATCCGCTGCTCAACCTGCTACCTCTGGGGGCGGTGGGTGAAATCTGCGTCGCGGGGATCGGCGTTGGCGAGGGCTATCTGAACCGTCCCGGTCTGACCGCCGAGAGGTTCGTTCCCGATCCCTTCGGCCCTCCGGGCGCGCGGATGTACCTCAGCGGCGACATGGGTCGCTTCCTGCCGGACGGGCGCATCGATTTCGTCGGGCGTACCGATGGTCAGCTCAAGATCCGTGGCTTCCGCATCGAACTGGACGAAATCGAACGCGCCCTCCTTGATCAGGAAGATGTGGCCGAAACTGTGGTGATCGCACAGAAGGACGAACAGGCAGGCCATCGTCTGGTCGCCTACGTCGTGCCACGCCGCGATGCCTCACGAGACGGAAGCCACTGGCAGGCGACGTTCGAGCAGATCTATCGCGAGGACTCTGCCGCCGAAGGTGACAGTCGCTTTGATATCGTGGGCTGGACGGACAGTTATACAGGCGCGCCGATCCCTGCCGAAGAAATGGCCGAATGGCTGCAAGAAACCGTGGCGCGTATCATGACGTGCAAGCCTGCCCGGGTGCTTGAGGTCGGGGTCGGAACCGGCATGATCCTGCATCGCGTCGCGCCCTTTGCCGAGCGCTACAGTGGCACCGATCTGTCTGCCGCCGTGCTTGAAAGCCTCGCGGGCAACCTGTCGGCCGACAATTGCCTGGTCGACCTGCACCACTGCGCCGCCGACAACTGGAGCCAGTTTGCAGATCAAAGCTTCGACACGATCATTCTGAACTCCGTCGCTCAGTACTTCCCGTCAATTGAATATCTCGATCGCTGGCTTGCCGAGGCTATCGCGCATGTTGATGAGGGTGAAATCTTTCTAGGTGACATCCGCAACTTCGCTCTGGCCGAGGCATTTGCCCTGTCGATCCTTGACTACAGCGCCAGGCCCGAGACTTCGGCCGCTGACCTGCGATCGCAACTGGCACGCCATCTGTCTATGGAGCCAGAGCTGCTTGTAGACCCGAACTGGTTCTTTGCCATTGCCGCGCAAAATCCCCGGATCACAGGTGTTCGGGTCCTGCCCAAGAAGGGCACGGCCATCAACGAACTGACGCGCTTCCGCTATGACGTGGTACTGTTGGTTGGCAGGGATAGCCCGAAGCACCCAGAAGACTGGCAGGAATTTCCGGGGCTCGGCGCCTTGAAAGACGCGCTTCGGGTTGGACCTGCGCGGCTCGCTGTCCGAAACATTCCTGACAGCCGCACCAAGGTGGCGCAGGACAAGGCGCGGTTCTTGCGGGACTTGCCAGGTCAGGCCAGCGTGGCGCAACTGCGAAAGCAATGCGAAACCTTGGACGCAGGGATCGACGTCAACGAGCTTTACGAACTGGCCGCGCGTGGCGGCTATCAGGTAGAGCTGTGCCTTGGTGCAGGCGGTCTGCATGCTGTTTTCTGGCGCGCTGGCGATGCCCCGAACTGGTCCAGCCTTTTCGCGTCCGCGCCACGTCGCGCGGTGCGCCACGCTAACGTTCCCTATCAGCCCGAACAGAATGTGGCGCTTGTCGCCAGCCTGAATGAGGCTCTGGCGGCGCGACTGCCAGCCTACATGCTTCCGTGGCGAATCATCCCGCTTTCCTCATTGCCGTTGACGGTTAACGGGAAGGTTGACCGTCGTGCGTTGCCGGTAGCGGAGGTGAGTGTTGGTGTCGGGGATGGCTTGCTTGGCGGGGTTGGCTTGCGGGTTGCGGGGATCTGGGGCGAGGTTCTGGGCCTGTCGGCGGCGACGTTCGGGGGGGCAGAGAACTTCTTTGCGCTGGGCGGGCATTCGCTTCTGGCCACGCAGGTGATCTCGAAGATCCGCGCGGGGTTTGGCGTCGAGATGCCGCTGCGCGCACTGTTCGAGCAGCCGACGATCCGGGGTCTGGCGGCACTGATCGAAGCCGAGATGCTGGCCGGCGAGGCCGCCTTGCCGGCACCGGTGGCGCTGCCGCGTGTGGCGGGAGGGCCGCAGGGCTTCCCCTTGTCCTTCGCGCAGGCGCGGCTGTGGTTCCTCGATCAGCTCTCGCCCGGCGATCTGGCCTACAGCCTGCCGGTGGCGCTCGGCATCGAGGGGCCGCTCGACGCGGCGG
>JBATMT010000255.1:0-5479 GCA_049289975.1 Paracoccaceae bacterium
TCTGGCTGAAGAGCACGCTGGCATTGTATCAGCTGTCCCACGGGGTCATTCGCCCAATGCATCGCCATGCCATGAATGACCAGATCAAACCCGCCCGGTGACACATCCAGCACATCTTCGTCACCGATGATTCGTGCGCCAAGCGCGACATCGCGCCAAATATCCGGGAATGCAGTCACAATCAGCGGCGCCCTAAACTGCCTGTTAACCTCAGTCAGTCTTTCCTTGATCTCGGCGACAGCTGTTGCATGAAGGAACAGTTCCGCTCCGCCCGCCTTGGCACGCGCACGATTGCGGGCAAGGGCCCGGCGGTCAGTCAGGACAAGTGGATCATTCATCATGCGGGAACTTAGGGTGTGACGCAGGCTTTGCAAAGCGCGGTCCATCTGATTTTTCCACCAGCATGCGTTGGTTGCGGCGCGCATGTTGCGACAGACTTCGGACTGTGCGCGTCGTGCTGGCGCGAAATGCCTTTCGTAGGCGGCCTGGTTTGCGATCGGTGCGGCACCCCCCTTCCCGGCGAGGACGATGGCCGCCCCGAGATCTGCGATGACTGCATGATGATAGCGCGCCCATGGAGCCGTGGGCGTGCCGCGTTTCTTTACAAGGGTCTGGCACGCGACTTCATCCTGTCTCTGAAACATTCAGACAGGCTCGACTTGGTGCGGCCTTGTGGCGACTGGTTGGCAAAGGCCGCCGAACCGATACTGGCACAAGACATGATTGTCGCGCCCATTCCCTTGCATTGGTCGCGCCTTTTGAAAAGGCGCTATAACCAGTCCGCCCTGCTCTCGAGATCCGTAGCGTGGAAAACCGGGCTTCAGCATTGCCCTGACCTGCTTCAAAGGTTCCGCAGGACCAACAGCCAGGAAGGGCGGAATCTAGATCAACGGTTTGCCAATCTTGTCGACGCGATCCGCGCTCACCCGCGCCGGACCTCAATGATTGCGGGCCGTCACATACTTCTGGTCGACGATGTGATGACCTCGGGCGCGACATTTGCGGTCGCAACGGAAGCCTGCCTTGCAGCCGGTGCAGAACAGGTTTCCGTGTTAGCGCTGGCACGCGTTGCGAAGGATGCCTAAATCCATATAGTCAACGCGACTTTGGAAGGCAGATCATGAGCCGTGTCGAAATCTACACCACCCCTTGGTGCCCTTATTGCCTAGCGGCCAAGAAATTGCTTGCCCGTAAAGGTGTGAGCTACGAAGAAACCGACGTTTCACCTGACCCGGAACTGCGCCAGTCGATGATGCAACGAGCTGGTGGGCGATACACCGTTCCGCAGATCTTCATCGACGGCAAACCTTTGGGCGGAAGCGACGACCTTCATGCACTTGAGCGCGCGGGCAAACTCGACGCTCTTCTGGCGGCATAGGGTATGCGCGCAGGTCTCATTCAGCTGTCCGTGAACGACGATCCGGCTGCAAACCTTATCGTTACCCAAGACATGGTTCGCGAGGCGGCTTCTGCGGGTGCGAAGTTTGTCCTGACGCCAGAGGTGACAAACTGCATTTCTTCTGACCGGGACCAACAACGCCGCGTCTTGCGGAGTGAAGCAGACGACGAAACCTTGAAAGCTCTCCGAGCGGATGCCCTCCATCTCAATATTTGGCTTCTTATCGGTTCACTCGGTCTCTTGACGGAAGACGATGATGGCCGATTTGCCAACCGTTCCTTCCTGATTTCACCGTCAGGCGACATCGTCGCGCGGTATGACAAGATCCACATGTTTGATGTGAATGTCTCGGAGGCCGAGCAATACAGGGAGTCGTCGGGCTATCGGCCAGGCAATAGCGCTATTCTCGCCCAAACGCCCTTCGCGCAGATAGGGTTAAGCGTCTGCTACGACGTTCGCTTCCCGCACTTGTATAGGAGGCTCGCAAAGGCCGGGGCAGAAATTCTGGCCGTTCCCGCCGCATTCAACGACACAACGGGCGCTGCGCATTGGGAAACTTTGCTCAGAGCCCGCGCTATCGAGAACGGGTGCTTCGTTCTTGCACCAGCACAATGCGGCACCCACGGAAGCCACAATAGCCGTCCACGAAAGACATATGGTCATTCTCTGGCCATTGCGCCTTGGGGTGAGGTACTGGCCGATGGTGGAACTGAGGTCGGCATAACCCTTGTAGACCTGGACATGACGCAGGTTGCAAAGGCCAGAGCGCGCGTGCCATCTCTGTCGCATGATCGTGTGTTCGAGGGTCCATTATGACCGATACGAACGACGCGCTGGCGGTTGCCTTGTTTTCCGAGGTGTTCACGGCCGACCAGCTCGCACGAAACAGGATCTCGCGGGCATTGCCAAAGGGAATGGAGCTTAGCCATTTCTCCGTCCTGAATCATCTTGCACATCTTAACGGCGAGAGGACGCCAGCGCAGCTCGCGGACGCTTTTCACGTCACCCGCGGTGCAATGACCAACACACTTTCCAAACTGGAGTGGGCTGGACACGTGCATATTCGCCCTGACTGGGACGACGCGCGCAGGAAATTTGTGTCAATCAGCCCGGCTGGCAGATCCGCCCGTGACGCCGCGCTCGCGGCTATAACTCCGCTGATTGGTGATGTGGTCAAGGCAATTGGTCCAGACAAAGTGCGCAGCGTACTGCCTGTGTTGAGAGAATTCCGCGTACGTCTGGGCGAAGAGTGAACTAGTCGCGGACCGCAGCCGCAACATAGTTGACTGAAAAGTCTCGCGCCGAGATCGACCACTGCATGCTGAGCGGATTGAGGACAAAGCCCTTGCGGTCAATCGCCCGCAGTCCGGCCTTGCCGATCAAGGTATAAAGCTCATCTGGCGTAATGAATTTCGCCCAGTCGTGCGTTCCTTTGGGAAGCCAACGCATCACCCACTCTGCTCCGACAATCGCCGCCAAAAAGCTCTTGGCATTGCGATTGAGAGTCGAGCACACGATCAACCCACCGGGTTTGAGAAGGGTTTTGCAGGTCGTCATGAAGCCTTGCGGATCGGCAACATGCTCGATGATTTCCATGGCCAACACTACATCGAACAGTTCGCCAGCCGCTGCCAGCGTTTCTGCCGGAGCGTGGCGATAGTCGATTTCCAGTCCCTGCGCCTCGGCGTGCAGACGCGCGACGGGAATGTTTCGCGCCGCGGCATCGGCACCGACAACGGTCGCACCAAGGCGAGCCATCGGTTCGGACAGAAGACCACCACCGCATCCGATGTCGAGAAGGCGCAATCCGGAAAAGGCGGCGGGCCGTGAGAGGTCGCGGCCAAACTCTGCCGCAATCTGCCGCGTGATATAGTCCAGCCTTACCGGGTTCATCATGTGCAGCGGCTTGAACTTACCGGTCGGATCCCACCATTCCGCCGCCATCGCTTCGAATTTCGCGACTTCCGCGGGGTCTATCGTGTTCAGGTCGGTCATCTTGCTCTCCGGGTAGCAGGTCCCTGCAAAGCCTTATATAGTCAGTCCATGGACAGGATCGCAGGTCAAAAGCGCGCAGGCGCGTATCTTTATCCGCAAATCGAGCCCTTCGATCAGCGGATGATGAATGTTGGCGATGATCACCAGATATACGTCGAGCAATGTGGCAACCCGGATGGTCCGGCTGTGATGGTGCTGCACGGCGGTCCTGGCGGCGGGTCATCGCCCGCGATGCGGCGCTATTTTGATCCGGCGTACTATCGGATCCTCTTGTTTGACCAGCGCGGCTGTGGTCGGTCTCGCCCGCATGCGTCAGTCGATGCGAACACGACGTGGCATCTGGTTGCGGATATCGAGAGGATTCGCGAAGCGCTCGACATTGATCAGCTTACGCTCTTCGGGGGAAGCTGGGGGGCTACGCTTGCGCTGATCTATGCGGAAACCCATCCGAATCGGGTCAGCCGACTGATCCTGCGCGGCGTGTTTCTTGCCATGAAACGGGAACTGGACTGGTTCTATGGTGGCGGCGCTGGTGCTTTCTGGCCCGACCTGTGGCGCGACTTTTCAGAGATCATCCCCGCAGAGGAACAGGGTGACCTGATCGCGGCATATCATCGTCGTCTCTTTTCGGGCGACATCATTGTCGAGACGCGCTTTGCCCGCGCCTGGGCTCATTGGGAAAATGCGCTTGCTTCAGCGGAGCATGACGGGCCTGTGGGCGAGGCTCCGGTAGACTATGCACGGGCATTTGCCCGGTTGGAGAACCATTACTTCCTGAACAAATCCTTCCTTGAGGAAGATGGTCAGATCCTGCGCGACCGCTACAAGATCGAGCATATTCCGGCGGTGATCGTTCAGGGGCGGCTCGACATGATCTGCCCGCCGCTCTCGGCGTGGCGGCTGGCAAAAGGCTGGAAGAAGGCGGATCTTCGACTGGTTCCCTTCGCTGGACATGCCCTGTCCGAGCCGGGAATCAGTGCGGAACTGGTGAAGGTGATGGACAGCCTGAAAGGCTGAATCGTGGTGTATCTCTGAGTTACAAAAATTAAGTCATTGATATAAATACAAAAAGAAAAATCTCTTAACCTCCTTTTAACCCGGAGGCTCACCGCTGTTCAGCTTATCGACATTGCCAATATTGATATTGCCCAGCATGGTTGTGAAAAACCAAAAGGTGCCAATCCATGATCGACATGTCTCCCTTCCTAGCCCTCGCCGACATTGATCTCGGCCCGCTCGAACCCAAGCCAACCTCTTTTGAAGGCAACCAGCGCGAGGCTGCGAAAGCCCTGTTCACATCGCCCGATGGGCGCACCGAGATTGGCGTGTGGGAATGTACTCCGGGCCGTTTCCGTGCCAACCGCTCCGAGTCGTCGGAGTTCTGCCATTTCATCAATGGCATGGTAGAGTTGAAACTAAATGACGGCACCAACGTTCAGTTCGGGCCGGGTGATGCATTCAACCTTCCTCTCGGCTGGACTGGTGAATGGCGTGTCATCGAGCATGTCCGCAAGCTCTACATTTCGGTGAAAGGATAGTTGATGGACTGGCAGATCTTTCTCACGTTCCTCGGGGCGACGTTTGCCGCGGCGGCGACCGGCATGATCTTTCAGCCCGGTGAGTGGTACGAGGGCCTGCAAAAGCCACGCTGGACACCGCCTCGCTGGGCTTTTCCAGTCGTCTGGACGACACTTTACCTGTTCATGTCTTTCGCCGCGATGCGTGTGGCGCTTTTGCCCGGATCAGGATCAGCGCTGGCCTTCTGGTCGCTTCAAATCGCCCTGAACACACTCTGGTCGCCGGTTTTCTTTGGCGTACATCGCATGGCTCTTGGGTTCATCATCATCACCTTCCTCTGGCTGGCAGTCGCAGCGGTGCTGGTGTCCTTCTGGGCGCTAGACTTCTGGGCGGGCGCGCTGATTCTGCCTTACCTTGTGTGGGTGACAGTGGCAGCGGCGCTGAATTTCTCGGTCTGGAGGCTGAATCGCAGCGCGTGAATGTGTGCAAGGCTGAAAGTTCAGCAAATACCCACAATAGCCGCAGGGATCGCCCGAATCACTGACTAGGCGCTATGACCCACTAACG
>JBATMT010000256.1:0-1531 GCA_049289975.1 Paracoccaceae bacterium
CGCACATCAGTTCGAACTGATAGCCCTCGGCGCCCGCTTCCTTGACCAGCGCCGCCGCGCGATCAGGGTCATAGGCGGCAGGTACGTCCTGATCGGCCGAATAACCGGGGATCTTGGGCGCGACATAGGTGCCCGTCACGCGGCTCTTGCCACGCATCACCTTGTCGCGGATCAGGTTGAGGTCGATGGCGAGCGACACAGCCTCCCGCAGGCGCTGGTCCTTGAAAAGGTTGGGCTGACCGTTGTGCAGCTTGTCCTGAAAGCTGAAGCCGAACATGATCGTGCGCAGTTCGTTGCCTTCCAGAACCTTCACGTTCGGCGTCGCCGCCAGACGCGGCAAATCCTGCACGGGTGCCGCCTCGGTATAGTCGATCTCGCCCGACAGCAGAGCCGCCACGCGGGTTGCCGCCGACGAGATTGGCGTGAACTCGATCCGGTCGACGTTGTGCTTGCGCTCGTCCCACCAGTTGGGGTTCACAACCAGAACCGTCTTGCTGTCCGGCACCCGGCTTTCCACCATGAACGGACCTGTGCCGTTGGCGTGGAATGTCGCATAGCCCTCGACCTTCTTGGCCACGTCGGTAGGCTTCTCGGAGTTGTTTGCCTTCAGCCAGCCTGCATCGAACATATGGATGTTTGTCAGGTCATTCAGGAGCAGCGGATAAGTTCCAACCAGCTCGATATCGACGGTGTAGTCATCCACCTTAGTGGCGGATTTGTAAGCCGGCAGGTTGCCACGCAGCGGCGAAGACGGGTCGCTGACACGGGTCAGCGAGGCGACCACGTCATCGGCGGTGAAATCCGCGCCATCGTGGAACTTCACGCCCTTGCGCAGGTGGAACCGCCAGATGTTGCTCTCGACTGTCTCCCAGCTTTCCGCCAGCGCCGGTTCGATCTGTAGGTCGGCGTTATACCGCACCAGACCCTCATAGACGTGGTTGAGGAAGCTGAGCGTAAACGTCGACCCGTAGGAGTAGGGATCAAGCGAATTGATGTCCCTCCCTGCGCCCCAGCGCAGCGTATTGGCCGACGCTCCGGCCGCAAGGCTCACGATTGTCGCGGCAGTGACTAGCAAATTTCTGAACTTCATTGCGTTCCCTGTCGTGTGCAGCCGACAGCCTTCGGAAGCACCGAAAGCGCGCGGCGTTGATGATTTATGGAAGGCTTCTCGCCCTGTGGATCTGATCGAGACTGACTCGATCCATCAATCTTCAGACCTGTTGTCACTTGTGTCAACTATTTTGTCGACAATTTTGTAATCAATAATTAACGATATGAAATAGTTATATTTAATTCGCTATTTGTATGCTAACGAGCGTGAAGAATTGCTCACGCAAAGAGCGGAAACTCAGCCCTGATACTGTGCCCTCGTGATCTCGGCCAATGTATGATTCCAGGTCGATTGCAAAGGTGGGAACTGCCAAACGGCAGTCGGGTGCCAGCCGCGCTTTGTTCGCACCAATGCGCAGATGGACCACAAACCGGTCATGCACTACGCTCCTGGCTGAAGCACGATGCCTGACACCAAAGG
>JBATMT010000257.1:0-8736 GCA_049289975.1 Paracoccaceae bacterium
GTAGGGATCAGGCCGAGATGATCTTCAGATACTCATCCAGCGCCGGGCCGTAGTTCTCTTCGTACCACGCCATGTCCAGCGGCACCTGTACGGCGAAGTTCTCTGGCGACACCGGGTTGAACCGCGCTTCTTCCGGCGGAAGCAAAGCGTCTGCTGCCGGGTTGGCCGGGCCTTGGCCAAGCATCTTGAACATGACCAACTGCTTTGCCGGGTCTTGCGCAGACGCGATGAACTTCATCGCATTGTCCTTGCCGCCGGGGTTGTTCTTGATGACAGCCATCGCACCAGGCGCAATCAGACCCTGATTGTAGGTGAAGGTCACGTCGCCGCCCGAGTCCTGCTCGATCAGCTTGGCGCGGGTCGACCAGACCAGCACCATCGAGGCTTCGCCGTTCAACAGCAGTGACTGACTTTCGGAACCACCGCCCCAGAACGAAACCACGTTGCCCTTGAACGCAGCGATCTTGTCATGCGCCCGCTTGAGGTCGAGCGGATAGAGCTTCGAGGGCTCCACCCCATCGGCCAGAAGCGCCGCTTCCCACATGCCCGCGCCCCACTTGTACATGCCGCGCTTGCCGGGGAACTTCTCGACGTCGAAGAAATCGGCCATCGTGGTCGGTGGATTGTCACCAAACGCCTTTTTGTCATAGGCGATGATGTAGCTGTAGAAGTAGCTCGACGCCGCGAACTCCCATCCGAAGCCTTCGCGCATCTTGGTCTTGTCCACGACCGCATAGTCGATCGCTTCCATCATGCCCTTCTTGCCCAGCGACTGAGCCGAGAACGGGTCGGCGTCAACGATGTCCCAGGTAGGCTTGCCGCTTTCGAACTGCGCCTGCATCGCGCCCTCCGTCGGGCCTGAGCCGTCTTGCTTGACGGTCACGCCAGCCTCGGTCTGGAACGCCTTGCCGTAAGCTTCATCATAGGCCGTGCTTGCGTCGCCACCCCAGTTGACGAACACAAGCTCGCCGGACTGGGCGTAAGCCGCGCGGCCCTTCAGGCCAAGCGCACTGGTTCCCAGAAGCAGAGCCGCAAGCTGGGTGAACTGGCGCCGCGAAACTTCGCCGCGCTTCGCCTTGGTCTCAAGTATTTCCAGACAGTCTTTTTCGAAATGGTGGTTCATCTGAACACTCCCTGTGCATGGTTGGTCGTCACTTCGCCCCCGGTTGCCCCCGGGGATCGCTCGTTACAAAAAGATACCGCGTTCCACCGGCCAGCTTACCCAGACCTGCGCGCCTTGTGTCAGGTTCTCGGGCAGGTCGACCGTTGGCTTCGTCAATGTCAGCGGCGTCCCCGCCGCCGATGTCAGGCTGATCCGCGTGTCCGACCCCAGATAGGTCAGATCGCCAACCCGCGCGCTCAACGCATTTCCGGCCTCGGGCACATTTGCGGTGATGCTCATGTACTCAGGCCGCACCGCCAGATGCCCGGACGTGGCGCCCGTTGCAACGGCACGGACCGAACGGCCCTCGCAACGCCCTTCCGCGACGCCTCCGGAAACCGAGGCGCCCTCGATGGGCAGAATGTTGATATCGCCCAGAAACTCCGCAACGAACCGGTTTGCCGGGCGCTCATAGACCTCGCGCGGCCCGGCAAGCTGCTGCAACACACCGCGCTCGAAGATCGCAACGCGGCTCGACAGCGCCAGTGCCTCTGACTGGTCGTGCGTCACGAAGATGAACGTCGTCCCGGTTTCCTTGTGCAGTCGCTTGACCTCGTCCTGCATCTGGCCGCGCAGGTTCTTGTCCAAAGCCGAAAACGGCTCGTCCAGAAGCAGCACCGGCGGCTCGCAGGCCAGCGCCCGCGCCAAAGCCACACGCTGTTGCTGGCCGCCCGACAAAGCCGCAGGTCGCTTGTGACCATGTCCCGCTAGGCCCACCATCTCGACCATATCCTGCACGCGCTTCTTTACCTGAGCCGCGCTGCGTTTCTGCACTTTCAGCGGAAATGCGATATTGTCCTCGACCGACATGTGCGGAAACAGCGCATAGCCCTGAAACACCATGCCAAAAGCCCGCTCCTCCGCGGGCTCTTTCGTCACGTCTTTCCCGTCGAGCGTCAGGCGCCCGCGCGTTGGCATCTCGAACCCGGCCAACACCATCAGGAAGGTGGTCTTGCCAGATCCTGACGGGCCAAGCAGCGTCAGGAATTCCCCACGGCCAATGGTCATGCTGATATTGTCGAGGGCGGTAAAACTGCCGAACATCTTGCAGATACCCTCTGCACCGATCTCCGCCGCACGGCTATTTGTTGTCATTCAGACCCTCCCCGCAGCCCAGAGCCTATGGGCCAGCAGCCCGTTGTGACAAACGAATTGTTTTCCACCCAACGGCAAATTTTATTCACCCTGCGGTCAGTCACCTAGAGTCCCTCGGCATCAAGTTCTTCGCGCATCCAGCCACGGAACGCCGCAACCGCCGGATTGCGCGCCTTTTCGGCGGAAACGATCAGATAATAGGATCTCGGCGAACGGATCGTCAGATCGAACGGACGGATCAGCTGACCCGACTCCATCGCCTCATGGCAGATAAACTCGTCACCCATGGCGATTCCCTGCGAGTTCAGGGCAGCAGCATAGACAAGGTTCATATCCGAAAACACCACCCCGCCCCGTGCCGTCGCCTCATCCAGCCCCGCCTTGCCGAACCACAACCGCCAATCCTCTGCGTCGAACAGATGCAAAAGCCCCGCCCGCACCACATCTTGCGGTTCGATAGCGCCTCCCATCCGGTTGATCAGCGCCGGGCTGCACAGCGGAGTGAACTCCACCTCTTGCAACAACTCGACCTGCATGTCTGGCTGGTTTCCTGTGCCGAAGGAGATGAACAGATCGACATCAGGGTTTGACACATCGTCAAGCCGCCGTGGCGTCACCACCGACAAGGCAACATCCGGAAAAGTCGACCGAAACCGCCCGATCTTCGGGCACAGCCACGATGCGGCGAACCCTGCCGTGCTGCTGACCGTCAGCGCACCCGAAATCCCGCGCCCCGCATTGCGTGCAGCCGACCCGGCAATCGCACTGAGCGCACGCCGTACATCTTCCGAATAGGCCAGGCCCTGCGGCGTCAATTCGATCCGCGTGCCGATCCGGTTCAAAAGCCGGAAACCCAGATCACGCTCCAGCAACCGCAACTGATGGCTCACTGCGCTGCGCGTCAGATTAAGCTCATCCGCTGCCTGCCACACGGTCCCGTACCGGGCAAAACTCTCCAGCGCCCGCAGCGCCTGTGTAGACGGAATGCGCGCCATGCTACCCCCTTGCACCCACATTCCAGACTAAGCCCGATTGATCGCCCCAATCCAGTCTTTTGGTGAATAGGATTTGCCGATAGCTAAAAAAGGTTTCACTTTCCCGCACAGCGTGCGCGGGCGTACCTCTGTAGGAACGGAGGATCAAATGCTTGCGCTGACTGCCGGCCAGACGACCGCACTCGCTCAGGTTGATACGCTTGCGGCAAACCTGTCGGAGTGGTGTGCCACGATCTTCAGCCACGGCGAAACTGCGTGGCGCGAATATCAATCGTCCGCGTGGTATGTCGAACGGTTGCGCGCCGAGGGCTTCACTGTCGAGGAAGGCTCCGGTGGCATGCCCACCGCCTTTTGTGCGCATTGGACCAACGGCGACGGCCCCATCGTAGGCATGTACGCCGAATATGACGCCGTGCCCGGCAACTGTCAGGCGGCCTCGACCGTGCGCGAACCCCGCGCAGGGCTTGGCTTTCAGGCAGGCGGCCACACCGACCCCCATTCCGGTCTTGGCATGGGATCGCTCGGCGGCCTCCTTGCCACCAAGGCCGCTATGGAACGGCACGGTATAAAGGGCGGTCTGCGCTTTACTGGCGAGCCCGCCGAAAAGGTCCGTGGCTCCAAGCCCATTCACGCCGCCAAGGGCTACTATGACGGGCTGGCGGCCATGCTGTCGTTCCATCCGTTCTACATGCTGCCCATGTGCAACACGGTCCGTCTCACCACGCACTGCGGTGCCGCCTACGCGATGATCTACCGCTTCATCTGCGACGCGCCCGAAACATGGGGCGTTTCTGATGGCGCACCGATTCCGCAATCGCACAGCGCTGTCCGCGCGCCCGGCGCGAATGACGCTCTGACGCTGATTTATCAGACCTCGAAAAGCCTGCGCGAAGCGATGCTGCCCCACCAGGGCGGATGGTCCGTGTCCGAGGCGATCTTGACCGCCGGACAAGCGACCGCCGACAACCTCCCGGCCGGCCTGGCCGAAATCCAGTACATGATCCGCGTGCCCACAATTGCAATGGCCGAACAGGTCACCGCCGTGCTGGATCGCAACGCCGCCGCCGCCGCCGCACTCACCGGTTGCCGGTATGAACGCCACTGGGTCTGCAAATCGCGCCACGGCCTTGCCAATCACGCCATGACCTCCGTCGTCTGGGACGCCCTACAAACTGTGGGCGCTCCGCACTGGGGCGAAAGCGCCAAGGACGTCGCCCGCGAGATCCAGCGCAACCTCGGTCTTGACCCGATGGCTGAACCCTTCATCGACGAAATGTCGCGCCTCATCTCGCCGGAAGATGCCGAGGCGATCCTGCGCCGCGACCTGCCGCCAAGCCAGCTCAACTCGACATCCGACGACTATACCGACATGACTTGGCACGCCCCGACGGCGCGTTTCTACATAGCCCGCCCAGCCCTCAAGGCGCCGCCCGGCTCTGCCTATCCGGCATGGGTGATGAACGCTCTCGGCGGAATACCTGCAACCATCGACCCGATGGTGCAGACGGCGGCCAAGGTTCTGGCCCTTTCCGCACTCCGCATCCTCGAAGACGAAACTGCCCGCACCGCCGCAATGGAAGAATTCCGCACCCGCACCGGCGGTGGCATCGGCGGCACCGACTGGTGCGCGCCCTTGTGCGACTACGAACCGCCCATTCACTTCCGCTGGCCGGAATATGTGACAACCCCGCGCGGCCGGGATTGGTGGATACCCTCCGCCATGCCCGGCGCCTGAGCCCCGAAAGGACAGACCATGACCCTTGATGCCCCTATCGTGAACGAACCCTTCTCGCTTCAGCGCCGCAACCCAAAGGGTAACACCCGGCCGCTGACCGGCTGGGGTTTCGCCAATGAAACCGACGTGCTGACCGACGTGCTGCTGGGCTCGCCCGCGCACCTGCGGCACCTTTCCACATCGAGCCTGTCGCGCAAGCACCTGCGCGAAAACCCCTGCAACATTCAGGTGGCTCAGTCCCAGCATGCCGAACTCGTCGCCGCCTATGAGCATTTCGACGTCAAGGTCCACATGCACGCGCCCTCTTCGGAACTGCCGATGCAGGTCTATGCCCGTGACTCCTCTGTCATGACGCCTTACGGCGCAATCATCACCGCCATGTCGCAGTGGTGGCGTCGTGGCGAAAACTACGCCGCCATCCGCACCTACGAAGCCCTCGGCATTCCGATCTATGACATGGTCACCGCCGGCACCTTCGAAGGCGGCGACTTCAACGTGATCGAGGACGGCGTCGTTCTCATCGGCTGTGGCGGCGCCCGCACGCAGGAAGAAGGCGCTCGACAGGTCAAGGAATGGTTCGACAAGGAAGGCTGGGAAACCCGTCTCGCCTTCATCGACGAATACTACGTCCATATCGACCTGATGGTTGTGCCGATCGCACCAAAACTCACTGCGGTCTGTCTTGCCTGCACCGAGCCGGGCATCGTTGACTGGCTCAAGGCCAAGGGCCACGAGATCATCGACGTACCCTTTCAGGACACGATGGCGCTTGGCTGCAACTTCATGTCGCTCGGCCGCGACCGCGTCATTGCCCCCACGTCGTCCAAGACGCTGATCGACCAGCTTCGCGCCCGGGGCTTCGAAGTGGCCGCAGTCGATACTGCGGAAATCTCCAAGACCGGCGGGGGCATTCACTGCATGGCGCAATCGCTGAAACGCGTCGCCGACTGACAAAAGGGCTGGATTTCCACTCACGGAACACGGCCCTGACCGCGTCCATCTGGGGAGATGGGCGCGGTCTTCTTTTGCACTGGCCTTCACCTCAGGTATGCCTGAGCAGAAAGTCCCGCATCGGCGGCAACACGCGGTCCGTCGCCTCGATCAGGATCGCGTGCTTCAGCCCCTCCAGTATCACCAGTTCCGAATTCGGCATGGCAGCCGCAATCAGCTTGTTGAGCCGCGGGTTGCATCCGCCGTCCAATTCTCCGGTCAACACCAGCGACGGTGCCTTCACTTCATGCAGCCAGGGTGCCATCTCGGTTTCGGCATAGATGTCGAACACGTTCAGGAACACCTCGCCGGGCGTGTCCATCACCTGCTTCTTTCGCCACTCGATCACATCTGGGCGGGCCGCGGCAAAATCGTCGGTGAACCACCGCGCGGTCAAGGTATCAAGCACCTGCCCGATCCCCTTTTCCCGCATCGCCGCCACCACGGCCTTGACCTTGGCGCTGTCATCCTCGGTTCGAAAGGCTGCCGTCGACAGCAACCCCAGCGACAGAACCCTTTCCGGATAGCGAAGCGCATAGGCCGGGCCGATCATGCCACCCAGCGAATGTCCGGCAAAATGCGCCTTCTCGATCCCCAGCTTGGCCCGCAGCGCCTCCAGATCATCGACCAGATCATCCAGCCCTAACCGTCCCGACGGCATCGGGCTCTCACCATGTCCGCGCAGATCATAGCAGATGCAGGTGAACCGGTCCTTGAGCCCCTCGGTCAGCTTCTGGAACGCAGTCTTGCGCGCCCCGATCCCGTGGATCAGAAACAGCGCCGGCCCCTGACCGACAACGCTATGCACACAATCTATCGCCGCCATCACTTCTTCTCCGCCGGCGGGTCGGGATAGAGGTCACTGCACAATCCACCGCCAATCGCCCAGTTTTCCTTGGCGATATCCTCGATCAGGATATGGATCGATTGCGGCGTCCCCCCACAGGTCTGCACGAACGCCTCGGTCAGCGCCTTGGCCAGCGCCCGCTTCTGATCAACCGTGCGCCCACGGAACATTTCCACCCGGATCATCGGCATCGTCGTATCTCTCCCTTACGCCACGCGCTTCTGTTTCACGCCCGCCAGATGCGGCATCACGTCCGATGCGAACCGCGCCATCATGTCCAGCGTCTCCTCCTGCGGCTGCCCGAAGTTCGACGACATGATCACCTCGTCGATCCCCGCCTCGGCATAGATCGCCAGCCTGTCGATCATCTCGTCACGCTCGCAAATGATGATGCTGGCCGCCAGTTCATCCACAGTCTGCTTGCGCGGCAACGGCTTGATCGCCCCATGCTCGACAATCCCCGGCCCCGACCACAGGTTGTCGAACCGCATGTAATAGTCATGCGCCGCCTCGACCTTGGCCCGCGCATCCGCCGCATTTTTCGCCAGATACACCCCCCTCTGCAGCGCCAGTCGGCTGCCCGCCCCTGCAGGAGCCGCCGCCTTGCCGCGATGGAACGCATTCACCTGCTCCATCAGCACCGAATGCTCGGCCCCCAGCGGCGTCGTCTGCACATGATATCCCTTGCGCGCACTGGCCTCGATACCTTCGGGCACCATCACTGCCAGCATCAGCGTCACCGGCAACTCCGGCCGAGGCATCGCCGTCAGCTTGTCGAATTTGTAGTATTTCCCGTCCCAACTGACCTCTTCCTTGGTCAGCAGAGCTTCAAGCACGGCGAGCGATTCCTCGAATTTCGGCTTCAACTCGGCATATGGCACGCCCAACCGTTCGACTTCATAGGCAAACGCCCCACGCCCGACGCCAAGCACGAGCCGCCCATCCGTCAGATTGCTGGCCTGAATGACCTCTCCGGCAAAGACCCGCATATCGCGGATCGGCAGCACCGCCACCGAGGTGACCAGTTCGATACGACGTGTCACCGCCCCAAGATATGCCGCCATCTGCAGCGGCGACGGGACCAGAAGGATGTTGATCAAATGATGCTCGGGGATGGTAACGCCACGATATCCGCAAGCCTCAGCCTGCTTCGCCTGCGCCACCATATCCTTGTAAAGCCGAACCCCTCCGTAAGCCGGGTCTTTCAGATAAGCCGACAGAAAATGGTTGAAATCCATGCTCTCTCCTCCGCAGGTCGTACATGTTTGTACGTTTGTACTAACACTGCCCGAAGAGAAAGCAACCTGTCAAGCGCAAGCTGTCCAGCCGGGCCTGATCTAGATGTGAGAAGTTCGGTCTGTTGGCGATCCCGAGAGGATTCGAACCCCTGACCCGCTGCTTAGAAGGCAGCTGCTCTATCCAACTGAGCTACGGGACCGCGTGTGCACCTTTTGCCTCGGTCAGACCTGCCGTGCAAGTCTTCAGGCAAGTTCGCGCGTCATGAAGATGCTGTTGGGGTCAAGTTCATAGTCCGCGAACGGCGCACATTCTTCGAACCCGGCCTTCGAATACAGGCCACGCGCCGGCGCGAACATCGCCTGCGCTCCTGTCTCCAGACTAAGCTTGCGGATACCCGCAGCGCGGGCCTCAGCAACCAGATGATCGAGCATCTTGCGTGACAGTCCGCGCCCCCGGACCTCGTGCAGGATATGCATCGACTTGATCTCGGCATGCCCGTCGCCCAGCCGTTTGAAGGCTCCCATGCCGACCGGATCCTGTCCGTCACGCATGACAAAGAACGAAACTTCCGGAATCGCCAGTTGACTGGCGTCCATCATGTGAATGCTCCCTGGCGGCGTATCGGCATGCATGTCTGCCGTATGGCGTTCCATCAGTAGCGTCAGATCAGCGC
>JBATMT010000258.1:0-2163 GCA_049289975.1 Paracoccaceae bacterium
GACGACGAGATAGATGCCTTCGACCAACAAGAGGACGGCGAGGAAGATCAGACCGTAGACGATGATGGCTGGATTGACGATCATCGTGCTTACTCCGCTGCAATCGGTTCGTAGATCGAGGCCGGAAGATCATAGCCCCACTGCTTGAAGCGGTCCGCATAGGCAGAGCGCACACCCGTCGCGGTGAAGCGGCCGATGATCTTGCCATCAGGGGCCAGGCCAAGGCGTTCGTAACGGAAGATTTCCTGCATGGAGATCACTTCGCCTTCCATGCCGGTGATTTCGGTGATCGAAGTCATGCGGCGCGAGCCGTCCTGAAGTCGCGACGCCTGAACGATGAGGTTCACAGCTGCGGCGATCTGGGCGCGGACCGCCTTGAGCGGCATCTCGATACCGGCCATGGCGACCATGTTCTCCAGACGGCTAACACCGTCGCGGGCGGAGTTCGCGTGGATCGTGGTCATCGAACCGTCGTGGCCGGTGTTCATGGCCTGAAGCATGTCGATGACTTCCTCGCCGCGGGTTTCACCGACGATGATGCGGTCAGGACGCATACGGAGCGCGTTCCTGAGACAGTCACGCTGGGTCACGGCGCCCTTGCCTTCGACGTTTGCGGGACGGCTTTCCATGCGGCCCACGTGGGTCTGCTGAAGCTGAAGTTCCGCCGTATCCTCAATCGTCAGGATGCGTTCATGGTTGTCGATGAAGGACGACAGCGCGTTGAGAGTAGTCGTCTTGCCGGAGCCGGTACCGCCCGACACGATGATGTTGAGGCGCGTTGCAACGGCAGCTTGCAGGTAGGCCGCCATCTCTTCGGTGAAGGCGCCAAAGCGGACAAGATCGTCAATCGCGAGCTTGTCCTTCTTGAATTTACGGATCGAGACGAGCGAGCCATCCACCGCAATCGGCGGGACCATGCAGT
This sequence comes from Paracoccaceae bacterium, assembly GCA_049289975.1. GTDB lineage: Bacteria > Pseudomonadota > Alphaproteobacteria > Rhodobacterales > Rhodobacteraceae > TMP-24. The sequence goes on from JBATMT010000258.1 coordinate 923, forward strand.
TGAAGCGCGAGCCGTCCGCAAGACGGGCGTCGCAGTAGGGGTTCGATTCATCTACGCGCCGGCCCACGGCCGACACGATCTTGTCGATGATGCGCAGCAGATGACGCTCGTCCTTGAAGGTGATGTCGGTCAGCGTCAGCTTGCCCGAACGTTCGACAAAGATCTGCTGAGGGCCGTTCACGAGGATATCGTTGACGGTATCGTCTTTCAGCAGCGGTTCGAGCGGGCCAAGACCCATGACTTCGTCATAGAGATCCTGGTGAAGGGTGGCGCGTTCGTCCTTGTTCAGGACCACGTTCATCTCGTCCAAGGCTTCGGCCGAGATGGAGATGATTTCCTGCTTGAGATCGGACTCGGTCGCATGTTCGAGCGCGCCGAGGTTGAGGTTGTCGAGCAACCGCTTGTGCAGTTCGACCTTGATCTCGCTCAGCCGCTCCTTGCGTTTCTTGTCCTTGTCGGTCGCGATAGCCTGGGCAACCGGTTGCGAGTTGCCGGGGCCGGCTCGGCGCATCGACGTGGTCGGCTTCGGAGCATTGACCGGTGCCGCGGGCGGCGCAGCCTGATTTTTGACGGGAGCGGCGGCCTGTGCGGGCCGCGCTGTCGGTTGGTCGGGTTTCTTGAAACGAGAGAACATGGCTTTACCCCCCGGTGTCAGGCCTTGGCGCTTTCGGCTGCCTTGTTCAGATCAAAGAGTTGCTTGGCCAGCTTCGCGATTTCCTTGCGGAGCGGGTTCTTCGCAGCGGTGTTGACCAGCGGCAGGCCGTGGTCGTTCGATTGGGTCACCTGATAACCGCCATCGGGCAGTTGCAGTTCGAGCGTGATGTCGAGGCTTTCGGCCAGACGCTTGGCGCGGCCCTTGCCCGACAGGTCGGTGAATTTCGGAGCGCGGTTAAGCACATAGCGCAGTTTTTCGAATGGAAGCTCTTCTGCCTTCAGCGCGCGGATCATGCGCAGCGCGTTCTGTGCCGAGCGCATGTCAAGCTCAAGGAGCGCGAAGTAGACATGGCAGTGGCTGAGCACCGCCTCGGTCCACTGCACGATGGTCGTGGGCATGTCGACGATCACGAAGTCGAAATTTGCGCGGGCAACGTCGAGAATGCGGTTGATGTCTTCGGATGTGACGATGTCGAGCGGCAGCATGTCTGCCGGAGCGGTCAGCACGCTGAGCCGGTCGTTGAATGTCAGCATCGCCTGAAGGAAGGCGTCGGCGTCCATGGTCGATGTATCGGACAGCATCTCGT
>JBATMT010000259.1:0-1519 GCA_049289975.1 Paracoccaceae bacterium
CGATTAGGCCGCTCAGGAAGCCGCGGTCTCCGAAATCCTGCTTGCGGAGTTCCACGCTGGAAGGGTCGTCGGGAAGATACCGCAGCGTGACCTTGGAGCCGACGGGGAAGGCCAACGAGGATGTCGCTCGACGATGGTTCTGAAGTTTGCCATCGAGCTTCCTGAACTGGAAGGTCACATACTCGCGGGTCTGCAAGTAGTTGCCGCGTTTTGAGTCATAGACCCACACTCTAGTTATGTTGCTTGATGTTACCGTAGCCTCGGTCCTGACGCCGTGGAAAAGGAATTCTAACTCCGTGCCAAGGTTGTGAGCAGCATAAGAGAAAGGCAGGGCGCTGAGCGCCATAAGGATCAATCCGGCGTAGAATTCACGCGATACCCACCAGGGAAAATTAACAGATGGCACGCAGCACTATTTCCGTTGAGTCAAAAAGGGCCGGGAACTCCCGGCCCTTTTGTTCTAATTTCTCAGCAGGTTAGCGGCGGTCGCCCATGAACTGCAAGAGGAACATGAACATGTTGATGAAGTCGAGATACAGGTTCAACGCACCCATGATCGCCGACTTTTGCAGCCATTCCTGATCGCCAGCCTGCGCGTGGGCAAGGTAGGTGTTCTTGATCGACTGCGTGTCATAAGCCGTGAGGCCAGCGAAGATCAGCACGCCAATGACCGAGATCGCGAAGGCGACGGCGGACGAGGCGAGGAAGATGTTCACGATCGACGCCACGATCAGGCCGATCAGGCCCATCATCAGGAACGTGCCCATGCCGGTCAGGTTCTTCTTGGTCGTGTAGCCGTAAAGCGACAGGCCCGCGAAGGCGATCGCGGTCACAAGGAACGTCTGTGTGATCGAAACGCCGGTGAACACCGCGAAGATGAAGCTCAGCGACAGGCCGACCAGCGCGGCATAGACGTAGAACACCAGTTGCGCGGTTGCAGCCGACATACGTGGCAGCATTGCGCCAAAAGCGAACACGACGGCCAGCGGCGCAAACATCACGACCCACTTAAGCGGCGTGGTGAAGATCGTTTGCATCATCTGCTCGTTGGTACCTACCGCCCAGGCTACGAGGCCGGTCAGCAGCATGCCCACGGACATCAATCCGTAGACTTTGTTCATATGGGTGCGAAGACCCTCGTCGATAGCGGCATAGCCTGCGCCTGCCCGGCCCGTATTGATGGTCTGGTAGTCAGCCATGTAGTCCTCCTCGGCGTTTCCCTGTGCCGCACGCACACGCGCGCGGGGTTATTGACGCAGATATTGGACTGCCGACCGTGGATTTCAAGCACTTCGATACGAAGATGTCAGCAAGCGGTTCGTTTTGTGCTAGCGCCTGACAATGTGTGTCAGCCGTGCCAATGGGTCGGCGCGTCCCAGCCGGGGCGATTGGCTTCGCGGCGGGCTTGCTCGGGCGTGATGCCGATGTCGCGCAAGATGTGAATATCCAGATGCGACAAGGCACGGCGCTGAGCCGAAAGATGGGTCATGCGAAAAAAGGCGCGCAGGACCCGTAACAC
>JBATMT010000260.1:0-7949 GCA_049289975.1 Paracoccaceae bacterium
CCGCATTGGTTAACGGTCCGGAGGCCTGTCAGGTTCCTGTCAAAATTGGCAGTAGGCGGTTTTCCGTCGGGCCCAAAACGCCGCGATCGAGGCTGTAATGAAACGAAGGATTGGAAACGTTAAGGAAACGACGTGTTTCCAACTACGAAAGATTCGTGTCACGATGCTGGTTGAAACTGCATTTCCATGCAATAATCAGGGCTCGTTGCTATATATGGCTACTCGACCCTGATTGACCAAGCCTAGCTGAGTTTGTTCCTCAGTGCGACCATGTTCTGGCATCGCAACGATGAAGTTACAGTCAGAATTTAAGGCAACTGCCATGCCAAACATCCCCAATAGGCCACCGGATGATGCAAACGATCCGCGTTTCATCATCGTCGAAGCTGCGCCTGCGATGCTGTGGCTGGGCGACCAGCAGGGAAATTGCGTCTACATGAATCGCGAACTGCGCGAATTCTGGGGTCTTCGGCCCGATTTGGGGGACTTCAACTGGGACAAGACGCTGCATCCGGCGGACGCGGAGCACCTGTTTGCAGTGCATATGGCGGCGATGAAGGGGCAGACCGCGTTTGAAGTCGAGGCGCGCTATCGGCGAGCCGATGGACAGTGGAGGATGCTTCACACAACGGCGCGGCCGAGGTTTTCGTCCGATGGCGTTTTCCTTGGCATGGTCGGACAGAACAGCGACGTGACCGATCAACGCACCGCCGAGGCCAATCTTGACCGCACTGCGGACCAACTGAGCCTTGCGCTGGATGCAGCGGAAGGCGTGGGTACATGGCAATGGAGCAAGCCGGACAATCGAATTCAGGGCGACCGGCGCTTTGCAGAGACGTTCGGCATGGCGGCGGATGTGGTTGCTGCGGGTATTCCGTTCAGGGCTGTGCTTGGCGCGATCTACCCGCCTGACCGCACCGCATTCGCCAGTCAGGTCAGTTCGGCGATGGCGAATGGCGGCGTATACCGATCGGAGTTTCGCGTAGAAACGCCGGGCGCTTTGCGATGGCTGCTGGTGATGGGCCGGTGCACTCTGACTGAAGACGGACAGCCGGCTGAGTTCGCCGGGGTGATCCTTGATATCAACGAACAGAAAAACCGCGAGAGGCAGTTAGACCTGCTGGCGCGGGAACTCGAGCATCGCATCAAGAATATCTTTTCGGTCGTGGGGGGCATGGCACGCCTTTCCGCACGCGAGGCGCCGACGGCAGTCGAGGCTTTCGAGAGTTTCCAGAGTCGGATCACGGCGATGGCTGCCGCCTATGCGCAGGTGGTTCCGACGGGCGACCAGACAGCCAAGGCCGGAACGCTGCTGGCCCTGCTTGACCGTCTCTTTGCGCCGTTCAACGGACCCGACGGCGCACATGTCAATGTGCAGGGGCCAGATTTCCCCCTGAGCACCAAGGCCGCGTCAAACCTTGCGCTGATCTTTCACGAATTGGCCACGAATGCCGCAAAGTACGGAGCGCTTACCAGTTGCGGCTCTGTACTGCTGAACATCGAACGGCTTGCAGCTGGTCAAGTCGGTTTCACCTGGCAGGAAAAGGTCGCGGATCGCGAGGTGGTCGAGCCATCAAGCCTGGGGTTCGGGTCGCAGGTGTTGCAACTTGCGTCGGCCAATTTTCGGGCCACGCCGATCACGACATGGCGGCCCGAAGGCTTGTTGTGGCAGATGACGGTTGCGGAAGATCACCTGACCAGACTTTGAGCCGCAGAGGGAGCGCCCGCGTCGGCGGAGTTCCCCCGGCTTTGAGTATCGTGGGTTGGCACGTCGGAACTGCGACCTGCACCAGCGAGTTATGGCTCCAGTAGATCGTCAGTAAGGACAGCCCGTGGGAGAGTTCCTGCGGCCATTCCGTCCAGACTTCAATCAGCGGGCACGACAATCGCGGGCCGCGAAGCATATTCGCGGAAGCAGCGGTCGTGACTGCCCTGTTCAGCCGACAAGGAGATGACCATGACCATTGAAGACAACAAAACCAGCATGAAGCGACCGGACGACGACCAGGTGCAGTCGACAATGCACGCAGTGCGCAAGAACATTGGCGAAGCTGCGACGGCGGCCAAGGACGCCGCCGTGAACGCTGGCGCCGATCTTGCAGCGCGCGCAACGGAAACCGCCGCCAGCGTTGGCGAGGCCGCGAGCAAGCGGCTTGACCAAGCGCAGGATGCCCTGTCCGAGACGGGTGACAAACTGGCCGAAACGCTGCGGCGGGCGGCAGAAGATCACGACGCCGGACGTATCCAGACGAAGGTGTTCGATACCTTGGCAAACGGTGCGTCCGTCGCCGCGGCGACATTGCGCGAAAAGAGCGTGAGCCAGCTTGTGTCCGATGCGCGGATGTTGGCTCGGCGCAATCCGGGCATCTTCGCAGCGGGTGCGGCTGTGGCCGGTTTTGCGTTGGCGCGGTTCCTGAAATCTTCGCCGAGGCCAGAGTCATTTGACCGCTATACGCCTGAATCCGAAGCGTTTTACCGCAATTCGAAACTGAATCAGGATCGGGGAGCCAATACATGAGAGCGCCTGAGGACCTGCATCGCGGCGGCGGGCCAATGGGATCGTTGCACGATGTGTTTGATGCCGTCTCGTCGATCATGCGCGGCGAACTGGCGCTTGCCCGGGCGGAAACACGCAAGGCGATACGGAAGCTGAATGTCGCCGCCGGACTGTTGGTACTTGGGTTTGCGTTTCTGCTGGTCGCGATGAACCTGTTGGCAACAGCGGCGGTAGCCGGGTTGGCGCACTTCGGGATTGGGCCGGCATGGAGCGTTTTGTGGCTGGGCGTCGGCCTGTTGGTCGTCGCCGCTGCCCTTTTTCGGTCGGCAGCCAACCGGGCGCGCAGCGCGGGTCAGTTGCCGGAGCGGTCGGCGAAAAATCTTGGCCGCGATATTGAAACCCTCAAATCAGGGGTAATGTCAGATGCAACACCACATGCGAACCGGTGACGATGTCGCCGAGATTGAAGCGGAACTTTCGCGGGATCGCGATGCGCTTGCGTCGGCACTCGGCTCTCTACGGCAAAGCCTTACGGCGGAGGCGTTGCTTGGCAGCGCCAGCAGCATGATCAAGAGCAATGCGTCGGGCTATGCGCTTGCCGTGGATGCCGCAGTCAAGGCCAACCCGGCGGCGGTCGCGCTGACCGGCGTGGGTTTGGCGTGGCTGATGCTTGGCAAACGCGACAAGGCGCCCGAGATTGATCCGTCCACCCTGTCCGGCACAAAGTTCGAGGCCGTGTCTCGGTGGGAGGACGAAGGTGGCCCGGCGTTTGATCCTGTCGACCCGGATGATGACTGGATCGACGCAGCAGACGCGCTTCGCGACCGTGCGGCGCAGATGATCGCAAAGATCGACAGGGCGGCGCGGTATGGACTTGCCTCGGCAGCGGATCTTGCGGCCAGCCGAGCTGAAGTTGTCGCATCTTTGACGAAAGAAGTACGGCGGGTGATGGGCAAAGGGCTGGAAAGCCTGTCCGAACAGGCGCGCGGCGCAGCGATTGCGGCGCGGGAGGCGACTTACAATGCGCGCCTGTCAAACGTCCCGGACGCCACCATGAAAAGCGTGCGCCACTACCCGCTGGCGACCGGCGTGGCAATTGCCGTGGCGGGTGCCACACTGGCGGCACTGTTTCCGTCAACGCGCACCGAGAACCGACTGTTTGGTTCGGCGCGCAAACGGGTTGTCGATGAGTTGCGCGGCGTGGCCGCCGACGAGGCAGAGCGCGTAAGCACCGTCGCGAGCAACCTGATGGACAAGTTGAAGGCAGATCTGGGCCGCGCGCAGGGCCATGTCGGCGAAGCAGCCGAACAGGTTGGCAATCCGGGGTCGGATCGCAACGGGTCGCCTCCCCCTGCCCTGTGAGACAACAAGCACCGTTGGGTCGGCCGCCGCTTTCGCAAGTGGCGGCCGATCTGATTGTGGTGAGAGCGCATTGAATTGGCATGAGGTCCCGTGCAAGTCCCGCGCCGTGACGCTCAATCTTTCGGCTTCTTGGCTGGCAGGTTCTTGCGCGGGGTAGAGGCGAACTCCTCGAGTTCCTTTTCGGTCATGCTTTTCTCCATCTCTTTCGATGCGCCTTTCAGGGACGACTTGCTTGCTTCGCCGCGCTTGGCGGCAAGGGCTGCGCCGGCGGCTTTTTGCTGGGCTTTGGATACGGCTGGCATGTCGGTTCTCCATGGAACGGGTTGGGGGTCTGGGCGAACGTCATGCGCCCATGATCCTGAACCCAGCCTTTCGAGCTTTGTTCCTGGCGGGTGGCAGGTTGGCGCCACGGCGCCTTCGGGGCATGGAACATTCGTGGCGTGGAAGGGTTGAGACACAGGCGATGCTGCAAAGCGCTATGTGTCGATCGCCAGACCTTCGTCGTCGCCAAATCGGCCGAAGGTCTTGGCCGCCTGAGTGTGATCCCCTCCTCTCAGGCGGCCAAACTCAGCCAGAGACCTTCAGCCTGACGGGTCAGGAGGTGCGGCAGGTCAGCCCTATGCGGGGCTTGGCGAGGTGATCCAGTTCAGTGCCGTTTCTTAAAGGACGTCACATGGGCTTGCAGTGCTGCTTCGAGTTTCTGTGCAAGCTCAAGGAGTCGGGGCGGAATTTCCTCGGCTTGTGCTTCTTCAACGACGGTTGAAACCGGGTTGGAGAGGTCCGTTTCTTCGCCCGGTGTTTGCTCGTCGCTCATGCTGCATCGGCCCCTTGCACAGCGGCGCGACTGCGCGCTCTGCGTTCCTGATGCAGTCACCCTACGCTTACCCAGTGCTGGCGCAAAGCGCTACCCGTGCAAACCAAGCGCAGATTTCATCATGGCGCGTCCACGGTTCACCCGGCTTTTTACAGTGCCGATGTTGCAGCGGAACTCTCTGGACGCCCGCTCATAGCTGTTCCCGCCCAAAACGACATAGGCAAGCGTATGGCGGTAATGGCTGGGTAGCGCCAAAAAGGCGCGGCCGACTTCACAGATCTCCATATGCAGTTCCTGCGAAGGAGCGTTGGCGGGAAGCTCGGCCACGCAGTCTGCTATACCCACCATTTCACGCTTGGCAGATTGCCGGGAGGTGTAGAAGCGGTTGCGCATGATGGTAAAGAGCCAGCCGCGCAGGTTCGTTCCCGGTTGGAAGCTGTCAGCATAGAGAAGCGCCCGAAGAAGCGTCTCCTGAACAAGGTCGTCGGCATCCGTCCTGTTGCGGTGCAGCGACAAAGCGTAGCCACGCAAGGCTGGGATGAGATCGACCACTTTGTCACTGAAAATACCGTCGGCGGAAGCCTGGGTCTTGTGCATGTGAAGCCCCTTTTCGTCGTCACCTTGGGAAACGAGAGCGGGGCTGAATCTGTTCCGGCGTCCTGCCGGTTCCGGAGCACATACGGCGGTGTTCAGCCCACGGCAGGGCCGTCAGGAAGCAGTCGGTATGGCGTGGCGAAAATGGCGGTCAATCCCAGTCAGGAGTGCTGCTGTTCCCACGCTGAGATGTAGTCGCGTGTCTGCGGCACTGTGCCGATGCGCTTGCTGATCTGGATCTGGAAGACCACCAGCCCGGTGTGACGGAATGCGCCTTCGCAGTAGGCAAGGTAGTATTCCCACATCCGGCAGAACCGCTCGTCGTAGATGGCAGCGACCTGGGTGCGGGCGGCCATGAAGCGCTTGCGCCAGGCGAGTAGCGTCTGGGCGTAGTGCAGGCGCAGGACTTCGATGTCGTTGGTATAAAGCCCGGCCTGTTCGATGGCGGGGGCTATCTCGGACAAAGACGGCGCGTAGGCTCCGGGGAAGATGTACTTGTTCATCCACTGGCTGGTGGCGCGTGGAGGGCGCACCGATCCGATGGTATGGATCAGGGCAACACCTTCATCGGCAAGCAGGCTCGCAACTTGCGCGAAGTACTGCTTGTAATGGCCGACGCCCACATGTTCGAACATTCCGACAGAAACGATGCGGTCGTAGCGGCCTTCCTCTTTGCGATAGTCCTGAAGTTTGAACGAGACCCTGTCGGCGAGGTTGTCTTGGCGAGCCGCCTTGTTGGAATAGTCGAATTGTTCGACTGACAGCGTCAGACCGGTGACATTTACCGCGGCCGTGGTGGCAAGATGTCGGGCGAGCCCGCCCCAGCCGCTGCCGATATCGAGCACCTTTTGACCCGGTGCCAACAAGAGCTTTGCCGCGATGTGGCGCATCTTGTTGTGCTGGGCGACGTCCAGCGTGTCATCGGGATTGCTGAAGTAGGCGCAGGAATACTGGCGGGATGGGTCGAGGAAAAGATCATAGAGCCGGTCGGACAGGTCATAGTGGTGGGCGACGTTCTGGCGCGATTTCGTCAGTGGATTGTACTGGGTCAGCCGCCGCATCAGATAGAGCAGAGCCGCATGAACTTTCATCGGGCCAGGACCATCGGCGAGGCCGACGTTTTGCATGGCAAGGGCGATGAGATCGTAGATCTCGGCGTTCTCCACCACCAGTTTGCCGTCCATGTATGCCTCGCCCAGTCCAAGGTCCGGGTTGCGCAAGATGCGCCAGACGGTCGTTGGGTCAAGGATGCGGACCCGGACGTGGGGTTCGCCCGATCCAACTTCGATCCGCCTGCCCTCCGGCAAGAGCACCTCGAGCCGACCCCGGCGGATGAAGGCGGACAAGAGCTTGCCAAGCAGGAACGCGGCTAGACCGGAACTGGCGCGGTGCCATGGCGGATTGTCAATGCGGGCGGGCGTGGAGGTGGTCTCAGAAAGGTTGGTCTGGGTATCTTGCGGCATGTCGCACCTTTGCATCGCGAGACGTTACCTGCGGGAGTGGAGTTGCACTGGCCGCTTCCGCCGGAAGAATTGTCATGCCCGGCTCCGTGCGAGCGTGACGCCCTGCGCAAGGCCAACACCGAGGGCGATGAAGCCTGCGAGCACGGCCTTGATGGGGAGCACCAGATGCCAACCGGGGCTGAGTTGTTCAGGAAGGAGGCCATAGTCGATGATGAGCGCGACCATGCTGACCAAAAGGCCATAGAGCCACACCAGAAAGGTCTCGTTGACGCGCATCACCAAAAGGAGCGCGGTAAAGACCGCACCCCAGAACAGACATGCAAGGATGTGGGTGAGAATGCCGACACCCGTAACACGAAACGAGAAGCCGCTCTGCGAGATGGCATCTGGACCGAAAAGCCAGTGTGCGGTGGCGTTCAGAGCGGCAAGGGGGCTTCCGGCAAGGAATTGACCGAGCGCCATGAGGGCAATCGCCGACACTATGGCCCCGGTCAATCCTGCCATCAGAAAGGTGAACGCAAATGTCTCTTTCATCACGAGCCCTTCCGTCTGGCTTTTGCCAGTCACGCCTGACCCTGGATCAGGGCGCTGTCGGAGTTGTCGTCTGTCCGGCAGCCGGAGGCGTTGTGGTCGGGTCTGCCGGGGCGGTTGTCCCGGTGGCCGGAGCGGTTGCGTCAGGCGCCGGAGTGGGCGCAACAGTGCCCGTGTCTGTAGCGGGAGGCGTTGCGCTGGTATCGGCAGGAGCCATCGTTGTTTCGGGCGCTAGCGGCACCACGGATGTCGTCCGGTCGCCACTCACGAAGTAACCGACAACGAGAAGGATGGCGATTGCGGCGGCAATCATCCACATGGTTTGCGGACGGTCGGCAACTGCTCTCGATCTTGGTCCGACCGGAGGCAGGTTGGGGTCCAGGTTGGTCATCATGATATCCTTTCGAGATAGCGTGCACGGTAACAACCCCAAGACCGGCTGAATGGTTCCAAACGAGCTGCGGACGTTGGCAAAGGCACGCTTATGGTGGCACCGGATAACGTGCGCCATCAGGGCTGCGTTTCAGGTTTGGTGGTTGCCGTGCCTTCGTTCGATGGGCCGGACATCTGCGACGGCTGCTGGGTGGACGGCGGGTTGGATTGTCCGGCCTCTTCAAAGAGCCAGTAGAGAATGAGGCCAACAGCAAAGACGACCACCATGGCCATCCCGATGATCGGAGCCTTGTGA
>JBATMT010000261.1:0-2941 GCA_049289975.1 Paracoccaceae bacterium
TATGTTGCGACAGAGCCTCGGCGGCGCGGGTCAGCACGCCACGCGCACGTTCAGCCGCACGAGCCAGTTCGGGTGTGCGGTTCAGGTTCAGACCGCTTTCGAACATAGCCATGTAGTGGCCGGGAAACTTGCGGGCAAAGGCCAGATAGGCGCGGCCTGTCGCCTCGAAAGCGCGCAGAGCCGTGGGCTTGCCGCCGTTGTAGGCATGATCCATCAGATCGGCAAAGATCTCGAAGCCTTGCCGCGCACATTCGGCGATCAGGTCGTCTCGCCCGGCGAAATGGCGGTAGACAGCAGCGGGGGTCACCCCCGCCTGCTTGGCCGCGTCTGACAGGGTAAAGCCTTGCGGCCCCTGCATTTCGATTAGCGACAGGGTTGCATCAATCAACGCCTGACGCAGGTTGCCGTGGTGGTAGCCTTGTTTAGCCATCCACGCTGCCAGGGCCGCCACAGATCTTGTCGTCGATCTTGCCGATGGCCTTCTTGTCCTTGTGGCGATAGTCCACCGCGTTCAGCACCGTCTGGATCGCGGCAAGCCGCGCGCGGTCCTTGTCATCGGCGCGGATCACCGTCCATGGCGCGTGCTTGGTATGGGACTTTTCCAGCGTCTCGTTGATCGCGTCCGAATAGGTGTCCCACTTCTTCAGACCCTCTACGTCGATCCAGCTAAGCTTCCATTGCTTCAGCGGGTCTTTCTCGCGGTCGAGGAAGCGGCGGAGTTGTTCCGCTCGGCCCACGTCAAGCCAGAGTTTCACAAGTACAATGCCCTCGTCGATCAACATCTTCTCGAACTCGGGCAGTTGCTTGAAGAAAAGCTTGCGTTGCTCGGGTTTGCAAAAGCCGAACACCTGCTCGACGACGCCTCGGTTGTACCAGGACCGATCAAAGAGCGCGATTTCGCCTGCCGCCGGAAGCAGGTCGATGTAGCGCTGGAAGTACCATTGCGCGGCCTCGCGTTCGGTCGGCTTCGCCAGCGCGACGATATAGGCCGAACGTGGGTTCAGATTCTCGCGCAGCCGCTCGATGCAACCACCCTTGCCTGCCGCGTCGCGACCCTCGAACAGCACCACAAGCCGTTTGCCGGTGTTGCGAAGGTCGTAAAGCATCTTGACCAGTTCGATCTGCAGAAGCGCCATGTGATCATCGTAGTCGTCACCATCCATCTCTTTGGAATAGGGATAGGACTTGTCGAGGATGTCCTTGCGACCCGCCTTGGCGATCGCCTTGCGGATATCTGAAGGCGCTTCCGTTTCGAGAAACTTGGTAATGTCACCCACGAAGGGGATCGCATCGGGGTCTGGCTTCTCGGCGGGGGCAGCGGCATCGACCATGAAATGAACTCCTGAATGATAGGAACAGATTAAGGCGCAGGTGACCGAACAGGCAATGGCGCATCACCAGCATTTTTCGACCCAAAATACCCCCGCCGGAGGCAGCCCTCGGCAGGTGCTGCTCGACGGATCAGCTTCCTATGGAGTTCAGGTCGAACGGTGTCGTCTGATAGATCTCGTTGACCCAGTTGCCGTAGAGCAGATGGGCGTGGCTTCGCCAGCGGTTCAACGGTGGGCGCGAGGGGTCATCGTCCGGATAGTAGTTCATCGGCACGTTGATCGGCGTGCCGTTTGCCACGTCGCGGTCGTACTCTTCCTTCAGCGTGCCCGAGTCATACTCGAAGTGGTTGAAAATATAGAGCGCGCGATGGTCAGGGTCTTCGACCATGCAAGGCCCGACATCGTCAGACCCGATCAAAGTGCGCAATTGTGGAGCACTATCGATCTCGGCCTGTTTCATCTCGGTCCAGCGGCTGACCGGGATGACAAATTCGTCAGAAAAACCCCGCAAATAGGGGGACGAGGGCGCAAGGTTGGTGTGGCGGAAGCAGCCAAATGCCTTGTGGTCAAGCATGTGTTTCCTGACGCCATGGAAATGGTGGATCATCGCCATGCCACCCCAGCAGACGCCGAAAGTCGACTGCACGTTGGTCTGCGTCCAGTCCATGACCTCGCAGAGCTCATCCCAATAGGTCACATCCTCGAAGGCCAGATGCTCGATAGGCGCTCCGGTGATGATCAGGCCGTCAAACTTCTCGCCGCGCACGTCAGGGAAGGGACGATAGAACGCCTCCATATGCTCGGCGGCGGTGTTCTTGGTTTCGTGCGTCGACATGCGGATCAGCTGGAAATCGATCTGCAAAGGCGTTGCACCGATCAGGCGTGCGAACTGGTTCTCGGTCTGGATCTTCTTTGGCATCAGATTCAGCAGCCCGATCCGCAGGGGGCGGATGTCCTGATGTGCAGCACGATCAGGCGACATGACCATGACGCCTTCCTTTGACAGAACGTCGAAGGCGGGCAGGGTCTCGGGCAGGGTGATGGGCATCGGTTCGCTTCTCCTTGAAGGCGCGATTTAAGCCCTCTGGCCGCGGGCCTCAAGGGCACGGGCGATCAGGTCGTCGAAGTCTGCGGCGGTCTTGACCTCGGCCACCTGTTCGGCGGTGACGGTCAGCCCACGTTCGGCCATTGCTGCATAGCGTGGCTGGCGGTGGTCGAGAAGGCGGGCATAGGCGAAACGCAAGAAGGCGTCGGGGTCGACTTCAGATTCGGGTTTACCTTCTTGGGCAAGGAAATCGGCCCAGACGGCTTGCAGGAATTCAGGCTGGTAATAGATCGGCTTCGGTGCGCGGTCGAAGCGGCGGATCAGTTCCGCGCGGTGGGCCTCGCTTCCCTTGATCCAGACGAGCAGCAGGTGGTCGGACAGAACCTTCAGGACGGGATCGTGCAAGTCGGCGGGGTCTACTACCTCGCAGATCGAGCCACCAGTGTCGCAGATGAAGTTGCGGTAGCCGTACAGGTTTGCGGCCCGCTCGATGAAATGCGGCGTGTCGAGGAGCGCCGCAACCTCGGCCTGCCGATGCTCTTCCTGACGGCGCAGGTATTCGGCA
>JBATMT010000262.1:0-13172 GCA_049289975.1 Paracoccaceae bacterium
TCGTACTTCACCGACATATTGAGGCGCTTGGCAATTTCAGCCATCGCGTCATATTCCCAACCGATTGCGGTGCCGGATGCGTCGAGGAATTGCAGCGGCGGATAGGCGTTCTCGGTAACGACGACGACTTCGCGACCTTTCAGGTCCGGCATTTCGGCCAGAGCAGTCGTTGCAACGCCAAGCGCAAAAATGCTGGCAACAAGAGTTGTAAGTTTCATGGCAGGCTCCCCAGATAATCTTCACGCGGACGTTACGCAGGTGGAGTAGCCCTGTCCAGCCTGCGACCCTCAGGAAAATCCAGTTGACCACGATCGACCGGATTGTGCCCTGTATGCCGACATTTGGGGGCACGGCTTGCTGTTGGCCGTCTGTTGGATGCGGATTCTGAAGTGGCAGCGCAATCAGTGCGCGCTACCATTCTCGACAGCGCGATTGCCGCATTGGGCGCAATCAGCCCTCCGCGCCAGTTTCATTTTGCGGGTCTCGCCCCACAATCCGTCATATATCAACAAGTCGCCTCGCAGGGTGGCTCCTGCTCCTGTGATGTACTTGACTGCCTCCAGAGCCATCATTGATCCAAGTACGCCTGGCAACGGCGCAATAACACCTGCCTCAGCGCAAGACGGGGCAAGGCCCGGCGAAGGCCGTTCGGGGAAGATACACTCATAGCAAGGGCCACCGGAGGCCGGGTGATAAAGGCTTATCTGCCCTTCCCACTGTGTGATTGCCGCTGAAACCAGTGGTATACCTGCGGCGACAGCTGCGGCATTGACCATATAACGCGTGTCGAAATTGTCCGATCCATCAAGGACAATGTGATAGTCCTTGAAAATCTCGCTGGCCCGTCCTGCGGTCAGCCGCTCCCGGTAAGTGCGCACAGTTATGTAGGGGTTGAGCGCCATCATCGACATTGCCGCAGATGCAACCTTGTCCGACCCGATGCGATCATGTGTATGGATGATCTGCCTTTGCAGGTTCGAGTTGGACACGTGATCATCGTCGACGACGCCGATGACCCCGACACCGGCAGCCGCCAGATAAAGCAACGCGGGCGAACCGAGGCCCCCTGCTCCTATGACCAGAACCTTCGCGTTTTTCAGTCGCTTCTGGCCGGGGCCACCGATTTCGCGAAGCACGATGTGACGGGCATAGCGGTCCAACTCCGGCTGACTGAAAGAAGGAACCGGCAGAGGATCGGCCGCCGATGATTGGGCAGGCAAACCAGCCGTTTGCCGATGTGCGCGGCTCTTCAGTCCGGCAACTGTCGAAACATAGGTGAAGGCGAGTGCGCCAACAACCGCAGCCGCAGACCAGCCCCGCAGCGAGCCACCAACGATGCGACGCAAGGGCTCATAGGGCAGTAGTCCGTGGACGATCAGCGGAACGAGCAGAAGAACCGCAAAGCCCCAGAATACAAGCTTGCGGCTTAGCGGAACGACATAGCCCGCAACCGCGAGCACTATGGCCGCATACAGGACGATCATCGCCGACCTGTCGAGCCGAACCCGCCTTCACCGCGAGCGGTCTCATCAAGTGTGTCGGACAAGAGGAACCGAGCCTGAACAACGGGCGCGACGATCATCTGTGCGATGCGATCGCCGTGCTGGACAACGAACGGGTCTTTCCCGAAGTTGACGAGCAATACTCCGAGTGGGCCACGGTAGTCGCTGTCAATGGTGCCGGGAGTATTGGGAAGTGAAATGCCATGTTTCAGGGCAAGGCCCGACCTTGGCCGGATCTGCACTTCATACCCATCAGGTATCGCTATCCGCAGTCCCGTCGGAATTACGGCACGCTGCATTGGCAAGAGCATAATGCCAGCAAGTCGGTCTTCAGCAGACAAGTTTGCGCGAATGTCTGCGCCTGCAGCGCCTTGAGTTTCGTAACCCGGCAGCGGCACAGAATCGTCTGCCCAATCTTCCCGATTTACCCGGACGAGCGGCTGCATGGCGGCCCTTTCTTGTTTCAGTTTCCGCACGAGATGTTCTCTCGTCTGGCTACTCGATCACCTTCGCGATCCGTAATGCGATCCGGCGGGCAACTTCATCTTTTGGCAACCTCGGCCATTCCTCTGCACCGTCAGTTGTTATGATCGTTACTGCGTTTTCGGTGCCGCCCATGATACCTGTTGAGGGGCTGACATCATTGGCAATGATCCACTCGCACTGCTTTCTGACGCGCTTTGCCGTTGCATGGGAAATCACATCGTTGGTCTCGGCCGCAAAGCCAACAACCAGCTTGGGCCGCCCCTCGGCCATCTGCGCGACCGTCGCAAGAATGTCCGGATTTTCGGCAAATGTCAGCGCCGGAGTGTTCCCGCTCTTGTCTTTCTTGAGCTTTGTCGGGCTTGAATTGCTGACCCGCCAATCGGCCACGGCCGCAGCAAAAACGGCGACGTCCGCAGGCAACGCCCGTTGGACCGCTTCAGCCATCTGTGCGGCGGTCTCCACGCGAACCAGACTGACGCCTAAAGGTGGAGGAACAGTCGCAGGACCGGTGACAAAGGTGACACGGGCACCAAGGTCGCGCAAAGCGGCGGCAAGGGCTGTCCCCTGGGCGCCGGATGACCGATTGGCGATATAACGAACCGGATCGATGGGTTCATGCGTAGGACCAGAGGTCACTATGACATGACGCCCTTTGAGCGGCCCGCCTGTGAGGGCTGTTTCAACCGCCGCAACGATCTCGAGCGGTTCAGCCATGCGGCCCGGTCCATATTCACCGCATGCCATATCGCCTTCATTCGGACCTACGAAATGGACACCGTCAGCCTTGAGGGTCGCCAGATTGCGCTGGGTTGCAGGATGTTGCCACATGCGAACATTCATTGCAGGCGCGACAAGAATGCGCTGGTCGGTAGCCAGCAATAGTGTGGACGCCAGATCATCGGCGTGGCCTTGCGCCATTTTGGCCATCAGGTCGGCAGTCGCTGGCGCAACAACAATCAGATGCGCTGCCCTGCTAAGCTGTATGTGCCCCATTTCCGCCTCGTCTGTCAGATCGAAGAGGTGGCGATAGGCCTTTTCTGCCGCCAAGGCGCTGGCAGAAAGAGGTGTGACAAATTCCTCGGCGGCACGCGTCAGCACTGGTGTCACGGCCGCGCCGCGCTCGCGGAGGCGCCGGATCAGGTCGAGCGACTTGTAAGCAGCGATGCCGCCGCCGATGATCAGGAGGATGCGCTTGCCCGCCAGCATTGGAAATTCCCCGACTGCTTTTGTGAAAGGATTACGGGTGGTGCCGCAAGATGACAATGGGGCGTGGCATTGGCCTTACTGACGGTTCATCACGCTCAGTGATGAAGCGCCCAACAAAACTCGGTGTGCAACATGATCGGCATCTGAATAGTTTGGCCACAAACATGGGAGTCATAGATGACATACGAACTGGCGATCGGTGATCGCAGCTACTCCAGTTGGTCACTTCGCGGTTGGTTGCTGTTTGAGAAATTCGGTATTCCGGTCAACGTCCGCAAGGGCGAACTCTATTCGGACGATTTGCAGAACCTCTTGGCAGACTTTGCCCCCGCCCGGCTTGTTCCCGCTATCCGTACCCCCGAGGGCGAAGTGCTGGGTGAGACAATCGCAATAGCCGAGACCTTGGCAGAACGTCATCCGGAAGCCGGCCTCTGGCCCGAAGACGCGGCTGCGCGTGCCATGGCGCGTTACATGGCGGCAGAAATGCACGCCGGATTTCGCGAGTTGCGAAGCAACTGTGCCATGGACCTTCTAAAAAGCTACGAGGACAGCAAACCCAGTGCGGGAGTCTTGAGCGATCTGGCTCGGATCGAAGCAATCTGGGCAGGAGCACGCAGCAGGTTTGGGACAGGTGGACCATGGCTATTCGGCAGATATACTGCCGCGGACGCCTTTTATGCGCCAGTCGCGGCTCGGATCGCCACATATAACTTGCCGGTTTCTGCGTTGGCCAAAGCCTATGTCGATGCGCATCTGAACGATCCGTCGTTTCGGCGCTGGCGCGCGATGGGCAAGGCAGAAAACCGCGTCCTGCCGATCTATGACCAGCCCTATGCCCAACGACCCTGGCCCGGACCTGTGCCGCAGATCGCCATTGCTGCGGATGGCCCCAGCTTGAACGGCGCCTGCCCTTATTCGGGAAAGCCGGTTACCCATTCGCTCAGGCTGAACGGGCGTTTATGGGGTTTCTGCAATGCTTTTTGCAGAGACAAGACGATGCACGATCCCGACGTATGGCCAGCTTTCGTCGCGATGGTGAACGGCGGACAACCTTAACGTTTTTTCAATTGCTTGGTCGTACTCCGTTAACGACGTTTCGGAGGACGCAGCATGGTGGCGCGAACCTATACGGTGGCGTTCGAAGGCGTTGAAGCGCGCATTGTCGAGGTGCAGTGTGCAGTTGCGCCCGGGATGCCAGCGTTCGGGATCGTGGGCCTGCCGGACAAAGCCGTCAGTGAGGCGCGAGATCGGGTACGCGCCGCCTTGACCGGGCTGGCAATTGCCATGCCGTCGAAGCGCATCACGATCAACCTGTCGCCCGCTGATCTTCCAAAGGAAGGGTCGCACTTCGATCTTCCCATTGCCCTTGCTCTTCTGGCTGCCATCGACATCTTGCCGCGCGAAGATGTCGAGGCGACCGTTGCATTGGGTGAATTGTCGCTGGACGGAAGGCTTGTGCCAGTGGCGGGCGCCCTTCCCGCCGCGATGGCTGCCGCTGAAGAGGAACGGGTTTTGCTTTGCCCAAAGGCGTGCGGGCCCGAGGCCGCATGGGTGGGCGCGACCACGGTAATCGGAGCGGCGACCCTGGCGGACGTACTGCGGCACTACACCGGTCAAGCACCAATAGCGCCTTCCCTTCCGGGGGAAGTTGTTCGCGCGCCAACCCTGCGCGATCTGAAGGACGTAAAGGGACAGGAACGAGCAAAGCGCGCGCTGGAGATTGCCGCGGCTGGACGCCACCACTTGCTGCTTGTTGGAACGCCGGGGTCGGGCAAGTCGATGCTTGCGGCTCGCATCCCAAGCATATTGCCCTCCCTCACAGCAGCCGAGGCACTGGAAACCTCTATGATCCATTCGCTGTCGGGCCTCCTTGACGAAGGGGGGATCAACCGGACCAGACCATTTCGCGAACCGCATCATACCGCTTCGATGGCAGCAATAGTTGGGGGTGGTCGTGGCGCAAAACCGGGGGAGATAAGCCTTGCCCACAACGGGGTGCTGTTTATGGATGAATTCCCCGAATTTCCCCGTGCGGTGCTGGAAACCCTGCGTCAACCAATCGAGACGGGCGAGGTCGTGGTGGCTCGGGCAAATGCTCATATCCGCTACCCTTGTCGCTTCCTGCTGGTCGCGGCGGCCAACCCCTGCAAGTGCGGCTATTTGACTGAGCCCGCGCGTGCTTGTTCGCGTGTACCGCAATGTGGCGAAGACTATCTTGGCCGGATTTCCGGGCCGCTGATGGACAGAATCGACCTTCGGGTGGAAGTGCCGCCGGTCCCCTACACTGACTTAGACCTGCCCGATGGTGGCGAGAGTTCCGCTGTGGTCGCCGCCCGTGTCTGCGCGGCGCGAAGTCGGCAGGCTCAAAGGTTCGCCGACCACCCGCATGTCAGGGTAAATGCAGACGTCGAGGGCAGGCTTCTGGAAGAGATCGCAAGTCCTGATGCCGAGGGCCGGGTGCTGCTCGCTACCGTAGCGGAACGCTTTGGTCTTTCAGCCAGAGGCTATCACCGCGTAATGCGTGTGGCCCGGACAATTGCCGATCTGGCGGGCGAAGCGGGTGTTCGCAAAACCCACATCGCCGAAGCATTTGGATACCGACTGACCATGCGGACAGGCAATTGAGTCTGGCGTCTAGATCTTCTCGGACGCGTGTTCCAAGAACCAGTCAAGACCTTCAGAGATCAGGCCCGCTTGGCTTCGATCACTTCCCAGATTTTCTGCGCCGTATTGGTCCCATCGAAGCGTTCAAGTTCCTGAATACCAGTTGGTGACGTGACATTGATCTCGGTCAGCCACTCGCCGATCACATCGATGCCAACAAATATCTGCCCTTTGTCCCGCAGAGTCGGACCGATGGCGGCACAGATCTCCATATCACGGGCCGTCAGGCCAACTTTTTCCGGCCTGCCGCCAACATGCATGTTGGACCGGGTCTCGCCTTCCGCAGGCACGCGGTTGATCGCGCCAACCGGCTCGCCGTTTACAAGGATGATGCGCTTGTCACCTTTCACGACGGCCGGAACATACTTCTGAGCGATGAGCGGCTCACGATTGATGCCGGTGAATAGCTCGTGCAGCGAAGCGAGGTTGCGGTCGTTCGGGTCAAGACGGAACACCCCTGCACCGCCATTGCCGTAGAGCGGCTTCAGGATTATGTCGCCGTGGCGATGCTTGAAATCCCGTATGGTGGTCAGATCGCGAGCGATCAGCGTTGGCGGCGTCAGATGCGGAAAATCGAGCACAAGCAACTTCTCGGGGTAGTTTCGCACCCAGAACGGATCGTTCACCACCAATGTCTTCGGATGAATGCGTTCCAGCAGATGTGTCGTGGTGATGTAACCCATATCAAAAGGCGGGTCCTGACGAAGCCAGACGACGTCCCATTCAGCCAGATCGATCTCGGTTTCTTCGCCAAGCGTGTAGTGATTGCCCTTTTCGCGCCGAACCACGAGCGGCCAGCCTCGGGCAAGAATACGACCTTCGCGATAGGCCAGTTTGTCCGGTGTGTAATAAAAGAGCTGGTGTCCACGACCCTGCGCCTCTAGCGCAATCCGAAAGGTGGAATCGGCGTCGATGTTGATTGGCCCGATAGGGTCCATCTGAATTGCAACCTTCAACGCCATATCGGTCTCCTCGCGGCTCAATCGGAGGCGATTGATGGCGCAGGCCGAGGGCGGATGCAATTGCGATCAGCTCAAGAACGCATTTTCAACGATTTCTATACGTCCAGTTGCATCGACCAGTGCCAGTTCAAGCCTTACGTCGGTGTCCTGTCCTGTGGGTTCCGATGCCAGAAAGGCGCTCGCAGAGGCATAGATGCGTGCAATCTGGTGCTTGCCAAGCCTCTCAGCCGCAATATCGAAGGTTTCGGCGCATTTCACCTCGATGAAGACCACTACTGCCCCATCGCGGGCAATAAGGTCGATTTCGCCGCCCGGCCCCTTCCAGCGCCGGGCAACTACGACATGGCCGCGCCCTTCATAGTGTTTGGCAACCTGACTTTCAGCAGCAAGGCCCGCGTAATAGGAAGTTGCTCCGCCCATCAGTCTCGGGTCATCGCAAGCGCCGCCTGATAGACCTCACGACGTGGCAAACCTGTCATCTCAGCAACCATCGCCGCCGCATCCTTGACCGAAAGCGATCTCATTGCATCACGAAGCGCAGCTTCAAGATCCGATGCCGATGTCGTTTGCTTGCCTGCACGGTCGAGCAAAACCACGATCTCGCCCTTGACGACACGCCCTGAATAAACCGCTGCAATTTCGGCAATGGTGCCACGGGTCACCTCTTCAAACTTCTTGGTCAGTTCACGACAGACCACAGCCTGACGATGTGGGCCAAACGTTAGCTCAAGGTCGCTTAACAGATCGTGGAGACGGTTCGGAGATTCGTAGAGGATTACGGTTGCCTGCAAACCCGCGAGTTCAGTAAGCCAGCCTTGACGGGCCTTTCCGCCCGTCGGCGGAAATCCCGCGAAAAGGAAACGGTCCGACGGCAAGCCTGAAACGGTCAGAGCCGCAAGAACCGCAGAGGGGCCGGGAGCGGCAAAGACCGGGAACCCTTTTTCGATAGCTGAACGCCCAAGCTGGTAGCCCGGATCGGCCACCAGAGGGGTGCCGGCCTCTGATGCGTAAACCACTGATTTACCTTCCGAAAGCCATGCCATGATCTTGGGGCGCGCTTGTTCGCCATTGTGTTCATGATAGGATATCAGCGCTCTGTCCCTAAGCGCGACACCATGAATTTCCATCAGGTGGCGAAGCGTCCTTGTGTCCTCTGCGGCAAGTGCATCGGCATCTGCCAGAAGATCGAGCGCGCGAAGGGTGATATCTCGGGCAGCACCGATAGGTGTGGCAATGAAATGCAACCCCGGCACGGGCTTTTGTCTGCCTGAGTTCATCGCCGCAACCCCATTGATAAGTTTACTTCCGGGGGGGAAACGCTTACGTTTTCAGCATCCTTCAGCCCGTATCCCATCAGGATTTTGTCATGTTGTCCGTTTTGCACTCGCGCCGCAAGGCATTGAAAAACACCGCTGTCGCGTTGGCGGCATTCTGGCTGGCATCTTGTGAGCCGGTCGCAATGGGCAGCAAAGGCCCGACCATTGATCCCGGCGCACCTGTGCCTGTCGCGCTCCTGTTGCCGTCTGGCAGCGGCAATACCGGCGATGAGACGCTTGCGCGCAATCTGAAACAAGCGGCCGATATGGCGATTGCCGATCTTGGCGGTTCGGTACAGATCGACCTTCGCGTGTACAATGTTGGCGCAGATCCGGGTCTTGCATCGCAGATGGCAGTCAAGGCAGCAGATGATGGCGCTGCAATCATACTTGGACCGTTATACGCAGATTCGGCCAACGCCGCCGGACTGGCGGTCAGAGGCCGCGACATCAACGTCCTGTCTTTCTCCAACAACACGGACGTTGCGGGCGGAAATGTCTTTGTGTTGGGATCGACCTTCCAGAATTCAGCAGCCCGATTGACGCGCTATGCCGCCTCGCACGGAAAGGGCAATATCCTCATAGCCTTTGACCAGACGGCGCAAGGTGAGCATGGCCGATCCGCGATCGAAGGTGCCGCAGGGCGATCCGGCGCGAGGGTTGTCGGCGCCGTTCCCTATCAGTTCTCGGGCCCCGGCGTCACCGCCGCAGTGCCAACAATCGTTTCGACCGCGAAAACGGCAGGTGCAACGTCGTTGTTCCTGACTGCGAGCAGCGACGGTGCGCTGCCGCTTCTTGGCCAATTGCTGCCAGGGGCCGGTCTGGGCAACAGTACGATCCAATATGTCGGACTGACGCGGTGGGACGTCCCCTCGGCCACGTTGAGCATTCCGGGTGTGCAAGGTGGTTGGTTTGCCCTTCCCGATCCGAGTCTTTCGGCACAATTCAACAGTCGTTACACCAATGCTTATGGCGAAGCACCAAACCCGATAGCCGGGCTGGCCTATGACGGCATTGCGGCAGTAGGCGCTTTGGTGAAATCGGGTAGACCCAATCCGTTCTCGACAGCTTCGCTGACCCAGGGTGCAGGGTTTGCGGGCGTAAACGGTGTCTTCCGGCTCAGAACCGACGGCACAAACGAGCGCGGGCTGGCCATTGCCCAAGTGCAGAACGGCCAGGTTGTGGTGATCGATCCCGCGCCAAGGAGCTTTGGTGGCGCCGGACTCTGACTTGTCGCGAAACGCGGGCGTAGCGCTTAGCCGTGTCGTTGCGGATCATCCGATTTATGAGGTTGGATCATTCGCGCGCCGGTTAGCTGACGAAGTGGTGCCTCTGCCAGACGGCAAGGAACGTCGGCAAAAGATCGTTCAGGTGCTTGCAGCGGCGCGCCTTGAGGCGGGTGCGGTCATCGAAGAAGCATTTGATGCCCACCCGCGCGCCGCCCGCGACACCGTCAGAGCGCGCGCTCGGCTGGCGGACGCCGTCATCGGTGTGGTCTTCCAATTGGCGACCGAAACGTTGCATCCACTTCCGACGCCAACCGAAATGGAGCGTCTGGCGGTCATAGCAGTCGGCGGCTACGGCCGCAGTGAACTCGCCCCCTTCTCGGATATAGACCTGCTTTTCCTGACGCCTTGGAAGATAACTCCATGGGCGGAAAGCGTCATCGAAACAATGCTTTACATCCTTTGGGATTTGAAGCTGAAGGTCGGCCATGCAAGCCGCACCGTGAAAGACTGTCTGCGACTTGGGCGGGAAGACTACACGATCCGTACCGCGCTGCTTGAGCATCGGTTCCTGACCGGTGATGAAAAGCTCGCGGCGGACCTGAGCCATCGGTTGCGGTCGGACCTGTTCCGCAATACCGGACCAGAGTTCATAGAGGCAAAGCTTGCCGAACGCGCGGATCGCCACAAGCGTCAGGGTGGTCAGCGCTATGTGCTGGAACCGAATGTCAAGGAAGGCAAAGGCGGACTGCGCGATCTGCAAACGCTTTACTGGATTGCCAAGTACATTCACGGCGTTCGGGAAGCATCGGATCTGGTCAACGAAGGCGTGTTCCGCAAAGAGGAATATGAGGCCTTTGCTGCAGCAGAGGATTTCTTATGGGCGGTTCGGTGCCATCTGCACCGGATCGCGGGACGGGCGGTCGACAAGCTGTCGTTCGACATGCAGGTCGAGGTGGCTGCAAGGATGCGCTATCAAGACAGCCTTGGCCGCCGTGCTGTCGAGCATTTCATGCAAGACTACTTCCGCCATGCAACGCGCGTGGGCGAAGTTACCCGCGTTTTCCTGACCGCCATGGAAGCACGCCATCTCAAACGAGAGGCGACGCTGGCCGGACTGCTTAAACGCCGTCGCAAGGTCCCGTCAGGTTATCGGATCGATCGTGGCCGATTGAATGTTGTCGATGACAAGTTCTTCATCAACGACAAGCTGAACCTGTTGCGTATCTTCGAGGAGGCACTTCGCTCGGGCGTTTTGATCCACCCCGACGCCATGCGTTTGATTTCTGCCAATCTCGAACTCATTGACGATGAAATGCGAGAGGATCGCGAAGCGACGCGCATCTTCCTTGACCTGATGCTCAAACACGGAAACCCCGAGCGGGCGTTACGGCGGATGAACGAATTGGGTGTCCTGTCGGCTTTCTTGCCAGAATTCGAGCCCATCGTCGCGATGATGCAGTTCAATGTCTATCATCACTACACCGTTGACGAACACACGATCCAGACAATCTCGACGCTTGCGCAGATCGAGCGTGAGGAGTTGATCGAAGAACTGCCTCTGTCATCCTCGATTCTAAAGGAGGGCGTGAACCGGAAGGTTCTTTATGTCGCCCTTCTGCTGCATGACATTGGCAAAGGTCGGCCAGAGGACCACGCCATTCTGGGTGCACAGATTGCCAGACGGGTTTGCCCCCGACTTGGTCTGACAGCCGAAGAATGTGAAACCGTCGAATGGCTGGTTCGATATCACTTGTTCATGTCTGACATGGCGCAAAAGCGCGATATTGGCGACCCTCGGACAGTCAGGGATTTCGCCAAAGTCGTGAAAACCCGCAAAAGGCTTGACCTGCTTACGGTATTGACGGTCTGCGATATTCGAGGCGTCGGGCCAAACACCTGGAACAACTGGAAGGCCATGCTGTTGCGCCGCCTGCATGCCGACACCGCGGCGGCTCTGGAGGGTGGCCTTGAGAGCCTCAATCGGGAAAACCGGACCGACGAGGCCAAACGTGCATTGCGCGAGGCTCTCGGCGATTGGGATGCCAAAGATCTGCGACACGAGACCGGGCGACATTATGACCCCTACTGGCAGGGACTGTCGCTTGATGCCCACGTCATCTTTGCACGCCTCCTGAAGAACATCCCCGAGGACGAGATCCGTGTGGACATCGAACCCGACATCGACCGAGACGCAACACGAGCCTGTTTTGCGCTCGCCGACCATCCGGGCATCTTTTCCCGGCTAGCGGGTGCATTGGCGCTGTCGGGCGCAAACGTTGTCGATGCACGCACGTATACCTCCAAGGACGGCTACGCGACGGCAATCTTTTGGGTTCAGGACGCAGAGGGGCATCCTTACGATCCCGCGCGGCTACCGCGCTTGAAACAGACCATCGAAAAGACGCTGAAGGGCGAGGTTGTTGCACGCGAGGCGTTCAAGGACCGGGACAAGATCAAGAAAAGCGAACGGCAGTTCCGCTTTCCAACCCACATCACCTTCGACAACGAAGGATCGGATATCTACACGATCATCGAAGTCGATACCCGCGATCGTCCAGCGCTGCTGTATGATCTGACGCGAACGCTGGCGGGCAACAATATCTACATAGCGTCTGCCGTTATTGCGACTTACGGCGCGCAAGTGGTCGATACGTTCTATGTCAAAGACATGTTTGGCTTGAAACTTCATGCCAAATTGAAGCAGGAAAGCCTTGAGAAGAAACTCCGCGCGGCAATCACTGAAGGCGCAGAGCGGGCACAGGCACAAAACTGATGAAACCTATTAGACTGATGCGGGGCTTCCTGACCGTGGGAGCCTGGACGCTTCTGAGCCGCATTGCAGGGTTTGCCCGCGACGTGCAGACTGCGAACTTCCTTGGCACGGGACCGGTCGCGGAGGCATTTCTCGTAGCCTTTTCGCTGCCAAACATGTTCCGCCGGTTTTTTGCCGAGGGCGCGTTCAACGCGGCTTTCGTCCCGATCTTCTCCAAGAAGCTCGAAGCGGGCGACGACGCGCGGGAGTTTGCCGAAGACGCATTCACCGGACTTGCCCTTGTGGTCGCCCTGTTTTCCGTCGTGGCGATGATCGGAATGCGGTGGCTGGTTCTGGCAATGGCATCAGGCTTTGCGGGCGACCAGCGACTCGAGCTTGCGATCCAATACGGAAACATCTGTTTCCCTTATATTTTCTTCATTTCACTTACTGCCTTGCTGTCTGGATTGTTGAATGCCGGGGGGCGCTTTGCAGCGGCAGCAGGTGCTCCGGTCATCCTGAACATCATATTCCTGGCTGCGATGGCAATTGCGCACAGGCTCGGTTGGGACATGGGCTTGACCCTCGCATGGGCAACGCCCTTGATCGGCTTTTTGCAGTTGGCTGTCGTCTGGATCGCCGCTGCGCGGATGGGCTATCCGCTGCGCCTTCGCCGTCCACGCTTCACCGTCGACATCAAGCGGCTTGTCGCGATAGCGGGTCCGTCAGTGCTGGCCGGAGGTGTGGTGCAGATCAACCTGCTTGTTGGACGCCAGGTTGGCAGCCATTTTGAAGGGGCAATCGCATGGCTGAACTATGCAGACAGACTCTACCAGCTGCCGTTAGGCGTTGTGGGGATCGCGATTGGCATCGTTCTGTTGCCCGACATCTCGCGGCGATTGAAGGCGCAGGACGTCAAGGGCAGCCAATATGCCTTGTCGCGCGCCACCGAATTCGCACTGTTCCTCACGGTTCCGGCTGCGATTGCGTTGATGGTCATCCCGGTTCCGCTGATTTCGGTGCTTTTTGAACGAGGTCAATTCACAGCCGCAGAT
>JBATMT010000263.1:0-1928 GCA_049289975.1 Paracoccaceae bacterium
GCTATGCAGCAGGCGGCTTGAATATTCTGCAACAGCGCAATCCAGATCAGGTCGTCCTGACCACTGCAATTGAAAAGATGCAGGTACAAGCGCGGCGCGCAGGCCAGATCATTCGCGGCATTCAGGATTTCGTAAAGAAACGAGAGCCGCGATTTGGTGAACTCAACCTGGGAGAGGTCATTCACGAGACGGTTGGATTTTTGTCCGCAGACGCTCGGGAAAGCCGTGTGCGCATTGTCCCCGAACTTGCAGCGGTCGAGCCGCTATACGCCGATCGCATTTTGATTGAACAAGTGCTTATCAACCTGATCCGCAACGGCGTTGAGGCCATGTCCGAGGCCCGGCGCAGTGGAGACACGCTGGTCGTTTCATTGCGGCCACTGGCATCCGGAGGCGCGACGATAGAAGTTGTCGATCAAGGCTCAGGCATAGCCCCTGAAGTCGCAGATCGGCTGTTTGACCCTTTCACATCTACCAAGGCAGAGGGGATGGGCATGGGTTTGAACATTTGCAGGTCTATCGTCGAACTGCATCGGGGACAGCTTACCCACCGTTCAAGACCCGGCGGAGGTACAATCTTTACGATCACGCTACCTTCAGGATCGCAACCGCTGAAAGGGCAAGCTGCATGACACAGGCCGTGCATATCGTAGACGATGAAGAGACGATCCGCGATGCACTGGCGTTTCTGTTTGCTTCTCGCGGAATCTCTGCGGTGGGATGGCAGTCTGGCGAGGCTTTTCTTGCAGCGCAGCCACTTCAGAATTGCGGATGCATTATACTGGATGTGAGGATGGCGGGCCTTTCCGGCCCTGACGTGTTTGACAAGCTGCGCGCCATCGGTTGTGAAACGCCTGTGATCTTTCTGACCGGCCATGCTGATGTGCCGGTCGCAGTTCAGGCACTGAAAGCGGGGGCGTTCGACTTCGTCGAAAAGCCGTTCAATGACAACCAGATCGTCGACCTCGCGCTAAGCGCGATTGCGTCACACACTGACAGACTCCAAAAGTCTGACGCGCGCCAGAACGTCGAGCTTCGCAAGGCGACACTCTCGACGCGTGAAGCTGAGGTGATGGACCTGATGTTGCAAGGACAAATGAACAAGCAGATATGCGATACGCTCGGGATCGCCATGCGAACGGTAGAAGTGCATCGAAGCCGGGTGATGGCCAAAATGGGCGTCCGAAACATTGCTGAGCTGGCATCCGTGCTGAAAGACATCAGCTAGGCGCAGCCTAGGTCACAGGACGCCCTCCGTTGGCGGGTAGCAAACTTTGAAAATCCTGCCAAGGGCACAGGGACTGGCCCTGCCTGCCCAAAAGCCCATCAATTCTGGCGCAACGCGGCGAAACCCGTCGCAACGAACAAGGCAGGTTCTTTGCTGATAACGAAGTCCTGCCCTAGTTTTAGTCTTTTGGAACAGGGGGAGATGGCGGAGAGGGTGGGATTCAGACTCTCATGTGGTAATTATGCAACAGTTTTGCGCCGCCACTGAAGCGCTAACGCACTGAAATAAAACAAATAAATGAATTTGACGTGAGCTTGAAGCTAAAATAAGGGCTTGGATTTGGTGCAATAAGGGTACAATAAGGAGGTGCAATAAGGACCGGAGTCGCCATGACCTTCGCCCCCAGACGCCGCAAAAATTACATCATGTGGAAGAACGACCGGCCCTATTATCGCCGGGCCATACCACCCGCCTATCGCCACCTTTTCGGGGGCAAAACGGCTTGGGTTATCGCGTTGAAAGGCCACGGGACGGCGGCACTTGAAGCGGAAGCGGCGGCATACGCGCACCAGCACAATCAACAGTTAAGTTTCGCGGACATTTCGCCAGACGAGCTAGAAGGTCATGCGGCTGACGCCGCCACCATGAAGGTTGACCTTCGACCGAAGAACGCGCCGCCCAAAGCGCCGTTGGCTAATCC
>JBATMT010000264.1:0-11734 GCA_049289975.1 Paracoccaceae bacterium
GCCATCAGTAGACCAATGCTTCACGTCAACCGAGGTGACGCGATTGCCAATCCGGTTCACCCGAACAACAGGCGAGCGCATTTGAACTTCGCCCCCCTGCTCGCGGACGATGTCGCGGGTTTTCTCCCACATCATTCCCGGCCCGAGCCGCGGATACTGAAATTCTTCGATAAGACTCGTGGTGTCATTTGCGCCCGAAATCGCATTCCAGACTGCCTTGAACAACGAAAGGTTCTTGATGCGCTGTGCCGCCCAGTCTGCACGAATGTCCTTTGGGCTGATGCCCCAGACCTTTTGTGTGTAGCTGCGGAAGAAGTGCATGTAGAGGCGCCCGCCGAACCGGTTGATCACCCACTCCTCAAAGCTCTCTTCCTTGCGGAATGGGCGCACTTGCCACTTGAAGTAGCTCAGCATGATCCGCGCGCTTTCATAAGGACCGATGTTGCCCAGCGCGTTGAAAAGCTTCAGCGGATAGTCGAAGAACTTCTCACGGTAGTAGATGCGGCTCAGGCGCGGGACGGTAATGAAATCGTCCTTCAGCACCTCGTGCCACATGTCCTCGACTTCCTTCACCTTGGTGAAGAAGCGGTGACCGCCGATGTCGAACCGATAGCCGTTGTTCGACTCGGTGCGAGAGATCCCGCCGACCATATCCGAGCCTTCGAGAACGATGGGCCGATGTTTCTTGCTGCGCTTCTGCAGCTCATAAGCAGCGGTAAGCCCTGCTGGTCCGCCGCCGATAACTACGACGGGGCTAAGCGTGTCATGCTTCATATTGCTCACCACCACTCCGAAAATGTCAGTCTGAAAAGATTTCCGCACCACATATCCATAATACTGCGCACTTACAGTGCATCAAAATGCTCTTCGCGTGATCTTCGCCTTCGTTGATCAAGATTCAGAACCAATGTCCGTCAATCGTTGATTTCTTAAACGCTTATCACACCAAAACTGGATGAACTCCTCGCCTGCGACAACTCCGGATTGCGCGTCTTTACAACTCTGGCCCGGGGTGCCTTGATCGATTCGCTTCCTAAATTCATTCAAATCTTCACGCAAACTCCGGCTGCAGCTTGTCGTTGGCTGCCATCAAACACGTTCCGCGTGTCCAAAATAAGACGCGCTGATCTTCCAACCAGTTCGTAATCCACGTTCGTATGATCTGTCGTAACCACCACGGCATCGTATCCAGCCACAGCCTCGTCAGACAGCGCAACCGAGTGCCGTCCAGCTAACGCGGCATGGTCACGAGTCTGAGGCATGACCGGGAAGTAAGGATCATGATAGTCACAGGTCGCGCCCATCGCTTCGAGGCGGTTCAGGATGTAAAGCGCCGGACTTTCGCGTGTATCCTCGATGTTCTTTTTGTAGGCCACGCCAAGGATCAGGATACGCGCCTCTCCGATTGCGCGGCCACGCTTGCCCAATTCGACTGCCACCCTACCAGCCAGTCGGTCTGGCTCACCGTCGTTGTTGAACCGCGCCAGATCGATAATCGGCGTAGACGAACCAACGTCGCGTGCTCTCCATGAAAGATAGACCGGAGACACCGGAATACAGTCGCCGCCGATACCCGGACCAGGATAGAAGGGCATATAGCCGAAAGGTTTGGTGGCTGCGGCTTGAACAACCTCCCACACATCGACGCCCATCGCTTCCATGGCGACCTTCATCTCGTTGACCAAGGCAATGTTGACGGTCCGGAAGCTGTTCTCGGCCAGTTTCACCGCTTCTGCGGTGGCAAGTGAGCTTACCGGGACAGTCCGGGTTACAATATGTGAATAAAAGCGATCCAGCAGGTCACGCGAATGCGCGTCGTCTGCGCCTACGATCTTCGGAATGGATTTCGTGTCGAACTTTGCATTTCCAGGATCTTCACGCTCCGGAGAGAAGCCAAGAAAGAAGTCAGTTCCGGCGCGCAGGCCGTTGGCTTCAAGAATGGGCTTGACGACTCCGGCGGTAGCTCCGGGCCAAACCGTGCTTTCCAGCACGATCAGCTGACCTGGGCGCAGTTCAGCCGCCACAGATTTTGCCGCACGTACCACATACGCCAGGTCTGGTTCCCGGTCAGCAGAAAGCGGCGTCGGCACACATATCAGGACGACATCTGCTTCGCCGATCACGCGAGGATCACTGGATGCGGCAAACTTTCCGGTTGCGACAGCCTTGGCGATCCGGTCCTCGGGAAAATAAGAAATGACCCGCTCGCCTGCATTGATCGAGGCGACCCGGGCTGTGTTCAGATCATGCCCGGTCGTCGGGAAACCACATTCACTGATCGTAAGAGCCAAAGGCAGGCCCACATAGCCAAGGCCCACCGTGACCACACTGGCTTCGCGAGCACTGATTTTGTCCCTGAGGGATGAATAGAGAGAAAAGGAATGTGTCATGTCCGTCCTCGATAGGCGTCGGTCGCTACCGTCATGTATCGAAAAGCCTCATGAAACCGGCTTCGGTCAATGGCTGCGGGCAGCAAATGCGCGGCCACTTGCGACAATTCTTGGTACAATGGCTTTGTTCGTCAAAACTGTAGCTTTATTCGCACCAGTCTGAGGTTGAATACCTTCTTGGCACGACGATATTCATAGCAGAATCGAAGGAAAATGCCAGTTTCCTTACGACGGACTGAAAATGCCCCAGAGACTCGGGCATATGGTTGCCAATTGGCGCATAAATCATTCTCATAATCTGAACTATATCACGAAGGCGAAACAGTAGCGCACTGGACCCCGTGTCCGTCGCAGGTTGACCATGCTAACATCGGGTCATTCGCCAGAAATTCATGCAGCGAGACAATATATGAAGATCTTTATCACGGGTGGAGCAGGGTTCATCGGCTCCCACCTAAGTGAGCGCCTGATTGCGGAAGGCCATGAGTTGACAGTGCTTGACGACCTATCAACCGGCCGTCTTGAAAATCTCGCTGCCATCAAAGGGTCCAATGCCCTGCGCTTCGTGGAAGGCGATATTCTGAACGACGAGTTGGTGCAGGATCTGGCGGGCGAAGCCGATATGATCTTCCACCTGGCGGCCGCCGTCGGCGTCAAGCTGATCATGGATGAGCCAAGCCGATCCATCCTGACAAACATCAACGGCACCGAAAATGTCCTGCGGGCCGCACTCAAGCGCAAGACGCCGACTTTCATCGCGTCAACTTCCGAAGTTTACGGGAAAGCCACTAAGTTTCCCTTCTCTGAAGATGACGATCTGACGATCGGCGCCACCAAGAACCTTCGATGGTCTTATGCCTGCGCCAAGACGCTCGACGAGTTTCTGGCACTGGCCTACGCGCGGGAAGCGAGCCTGCCGGTTGTGATCTTGCGGTTCTTCAACACCACTGGACCCCGGCAAACTGGCCGGTACGGCATGGTTGTCCCGAACTTTGTGCAAGCCGCACTGGAAGGCCGCCCCCTGCTTGTGCATGGCACCGGCGAGCAATCCCGTTGCTTTGGCCATGTAAAGGATGTTGTTGAGTCGCTCATACGCCTGATGGCAGAGCCCGCGGCGCGGGGGCAGGTTTTCAATATCGCCAACGACCAGGAAGTCACGATTCACCAACTCGCCGAACAGGTGATAGCGGCAACGGGGTCCAAGTCCGAGATCAAACTTGTCCCATATGATAGCGTCTATCCTGTCGGGTTCGAGGATATGGCCCGCCGCCTGCCAGACGTTTCGAAACTCCAGCGCACAATCGGCTTCCGCCCACGTCGCGGTCTGTCAGAAATCATCTCAGACATCATTGATGAAAAACGCAGGACCGGGTTGAACTGATGGTCAGCGAGCCGGTACCGCCGACAATGCTGTTGCGGCAAAAGTCGGAGACTCCAAACTCTGGCACCCGGAGCCTTGCCGTGCCTGACGCAGTCTGGCTGAGTCTCATCTTGCTTCTCGCACTCGGCTTGCGCGTCTTTTCACTGAATGGGCCATTATGGTTCGACGAGGTAGTAACGGTCGAGACTCACCTGAACCATAGCTGGGGCGACATGCTGACCAGCTATTCGATGAACCATCATTACCTGCATAATCTGGCCGCGAAAGCTTCGATGACTCTGTTCGGATCAGAGCCGTGGGCGATCCGGCTGCCGGCGATGCTGTTCGGACTGGCAGGCATCGCCGCCATGTGGTGGCTGGCTCGCGATCTTGCAGGTTCCGTGCCGGCCCATGCCACTGCACTGCTGATGGCCCTGTCCTATC
Source organism: Paracoccaceae bacterium (assembly GCA_049289975.1). Taxonomy (GTDB): domain Bacteria; phylum Pseudomonadota; class Alphaproteobacteria; order Rhodobacterales; family Rhodobacteraceae; genus TMP-24. The sequence continues at coordinate 4,195 of JBATMT010000264.1, forward strand.
ATCACATCTGGTTCTCTCAAAATGCTCGCGGTTACACTGGGCTTGCCCTGTTCAGCACACTCGGAGTGCTGCTTTTTCTGCGCGGCCTCAGATCGCAGCGCCGATCAGATTGGCTCTGGTTCGGTGCCGTCATGGCCGCAACCATCTTCACACACCTGACAGGGGCGTTCCTTTTTGTCGTGCTTGGCTTGTTGTGGCTGTATCTCGTCGGTGCAACTTGGCTCAAGGGAACCCTGAAACGCACGCTTGTTATCCTGCCATTTCAGGGCTTTGCCGTTGGAAGCTTACTGACGGTGGCGCTTTACGCCCCAATACTTCCAAGTCTGTTGTCGACTGTGTCGAATGTAGCGGAGACATCGGCAGGCGATCCGATGCAGGAATATCAAAATCCGCTTTGGACAGCATATGAGGCCATCCGGACAGGTGTTGGACAAGCAGGCCCGATTGTAATGGTGATCGGTCTGGCCGTTCTTGGCCTATCGATACTGGGAGCCATTTCACTAAGGAAACGGGCGCCGCTTTTTGCTTGGATCACATTTGGACACATTGCACTGACCATTGGTCTGCTGCTTGCAGTCGGCATGCGAATATGGCCGCGCTTCTTCTTCACGGACATCGCGTTTCTGCTTTTCCTTATTGTCATGGGTGTGGCGCTGGTTTGTGAACTGCTCGCACGGCTGACGGGTCCGTCGCTTGGCCGGTTCCTCTTCCCGGCTGCGCTAATCAGCATGGTCGCAGTCTCTGCCGCGATGGCGTCGCGCAACTATCTGGCTCCGAAGCAAGATCTCGCCGGTGCCGTGGCCCTTGTTCAAGGCGAGCGCGCACAGGGTGAACGTGTCTACGCCATCACCTATTCCGGCGAACTGTTTACCGGCCATTTCAAGACTGACTGGGCAACAATCTGGACAGAAGACGACTACCGGACAGCCATGACCACGCCGGGCCCGCTGACCATTGTCGTGACGTTCCCGGATCGGAACTTTCGCAGTTTGCCAGAAATGCAGGCTGACGTGAGCAACGGCACTTTGACTGAAATCCATTATCTCCCCGGTACACTGGGAGACGGCGGCATAGCAATTTTGCATCGGAACTGACTTGACCGACATTGTCATAGGATCTGGGCCTTCAGGTGTTGCAGTCGCAAGAGCGCTGCTTGCTCGGGGCCGTTCTGTTGTCATGCTCGACGGTGGCCGAGTGCTCGAAACCGGCCGTTCGCAATTGCTCGGGCGAATGGCGTCGACCTCTCCCGATCTCTGGTCAAAGGAAGACCGCGTCGCCTGGACAGAGCCACAATACCACACTCCCCCAGGTCAGGTGCGCCGATTTGGCTCGGACTTCGCAATGGAACCGCGCGGGACTACGTTTTCGCCGGCGGACACAACATTCGGACTTAGATCGTCGCGGGCAGCAGGCGGCCTTTCAAACCTCTGGGGCTCTGCAATCTTGCCGTACCGGTCGGCCGATCTTGCAGACTGGCCAATCACCGCATCCGACCTGGCTCCGCACTAGTCCGCACTCGCCGAGTTCTTGCCGTTGGCAGGTGAAGCGGATTCGCTTGATCACCTGTTCGACTCTGCACCACGGGCCAATCAGTCCAAACTGGCGGCTAGTCCGCAAGGCGAAGTACTGTTGCAAAGGTTTCGTTCCGTCGAAGCCAACCTTCGAACCTTGGGCATTTCTGCGGGAAAGGCGCGCCAAGCCGTCGCAAATGGTTGCAGGCAGTGCGGCATGTGCCTTCATGGCTGTCCTTGGGGGCTGATCTGGTCAGCCCGCTCAATAATCCCGAACCTTCAAGCTTTCCCCGGCTTCTCCTACCGCCCTGGAAGTGTGCTCACTCGGTTCGAAGAGAACAATGACGCAGTAAACCTGACCCTTGCCGATGGCTCCACTCTTGCTGGAACCCGTCTCTTCATCGCAGCCGGAGTTCTTGAAACCGCCCGCATCCTGCTGACATCGCAGCCAGCGCGAGAGGGCGTCACCCTCAAGGACAGCCACCACGGCTTTCTTCCAACGCTGCATCGCTGGTCGGCGCCAAGTCGGCCCGGTCGGTTGCCATACCATACACTGCCGCAGGCGTTCGTCGAACTCGATGACCCTGCCGTATCGCCCTATTTGGTCCATTCACAGCTCTATACCTGGAACGAATTTTTCGAGCGCGACCTGATCGCTTCATACGGGAAGAAACTGCCGGGAAGCGGGCCCATTTGGCGCGCGCTGGCACGGCGCCTGATCGTCGCTCAGATTTTCCTGCACTCGGATCATTCGGCAAAAGTTGACCTTCGGCTTGAGGCTAACGGACATCTGTCCGCGTCGATCATCGAAAATCCCGCAACCGGAACAGTGCTGCGAAGCGCCGCAAATGTGCTTGGGACTGGCTTGCGTATGGCGGGACTGATGCCTCTGTCGTTCGCGCTCAGGAGCAACCCGGTCGGATCGAGCTTTCATGCAGGCTCAACCGTGCCGATGGCGAAAGCACCCAATTCGTCACAGTCCGACGTTCTCGGCCGCCCTCCTGGCCTTTCGCGCGTACATCTTGTCGACGCAAGCGTGTTGCCTGCAATTCCTGCCACGACAATCACCTTGTCTGTCATGGCAAATGCGCACCGCATCGGGGCGCTCTCGCCATGAGAGCAAAAAAACACGCGATTGGACCATCATCTAACCAAAGTCAGATAGCTCCGCCCTAGGGGAATTCGACCAAGTCTGGAATAAACATACGACCATATTCAGAAAGCCTGTTCCATGAACCTCACATTTTCTCAGCCGCGGCTCAATGCGCTCAAGCAAATCTGCCTGAGCCTGATCGTCGCACTTTTTTCGTTCCTGCCTGCGCCTGCAAATGCGCATGTTTTCTTGGCATCGGAGGGCGGTGTTTACTTCGACCGCGATGCCAAGGTTTTCACATTTCGGATCAACCTCAATCTCGAGGCAATTCTGGCGGGCATCGATCCCGATGTGAAAGACACCGCCGATAGCCCGAATGCCGCAGAGTATGATCGACTGCGTTCTCTGACACCCGACGAGCTCAAAAAGGTTTTCGAAGCGTTCCAGCCCAAGTTCCTGCAGGGCGTGAACATTTTGATCGACGGAAAGCGGATCGATCCGCAAATTCAGTCGGTCGACTATCCTGATGTTGGCGACCTTACCAAGCCTCGGAAAACGATCGTCCATTTCCACGGTGAGCTGCCTGCAGATGCTAAGACATTTGCGTTCGGTTGGTCGCCGGAGTTCGGAAAAGTCCTGATGCGCACCATCAGCGCCCGCTCGCGGACAATGCATGCCGAAGTTCTCGAGAAAGGCGCAATGAGCCAAACGCTGAACATCGACGACATCAAGTCGCGCACTCGAATTGACATGGTGCTCGACTTCCTCAAGATCGGTTATACGCACATCTTGCCCAAGGGCACCGATCACATCCTGTTCGTTGTCGGCATCTTCCTTCTGTCGACAAAGGTTCGCCCGATCCTCACGCAGATCACTGCATTTACGGTCGCCCATACCATTACTCTCGGACTGGGTGCGGCGAAGATCATCGACCTTCCATCCAGTATCGTCGAACCGCTGATTGCCGCTTCCATCGTCTATGTTGCCGTTGAAAACATAATGCGACCAACCCTAAGTGCGTGGCGACCGATTGTAGTCTTCTGCTTCGGGCTGCTCCACGGACTAGGCTTCGCAGGCATCCTCAAGGAGTTTGGGATCCCGAAAGAGGACTTTCTCGTTGGCCTCTTGAGCTTCAACATTGGAGTTGAACTTGGCCAGCTAACCGTGATCGCCATTTGCTTCTTGTTGGTTGGCTTCTGGTTCGGCAACAAGCCGTGGTACCGTCAACGCATCGTGATACCAGGATCGTTGCTGATCGCCATTATCGGTGCGTTCTGGTTCGTGCAGCGGGTGGCCGGACTAGGTTGATAGCTAAAGAGGGTGCCGCTCAGGCGGCACCCTTTTCAAAGGCGCCCGCGTCAAGAGCCTTTGCCAATTCAATATGGCCGTTGTGATGAGCCGCACGCGCAAAAGCCGCACCATATGCTGCCATCACCCGATCTTCGTGCCAGATCGTCTCAAAAGCAGATCGTGCGGCATTTGCCATCTGCGTTCGTCCCTTGGCGTTTGATTGCAGGCCGCGCATCGCCTCCAGCAGCTCATCCTCGGATTCAAACAGATAGCCCGCACCCGACCGCTCGACGATTTCGGGGAACGGGCCCAGCCGCCGCGCGATGACTGGTGTTCCAAGCCGGAAGCTTTCAATCAGAATGATTCCGAATGTCTCGTAGCAGACCGACGGCACCACCAGCCCCAGTGCCCCCCTGTAGTAGGCATTCAACTCATCCGGTGATTTGCGGCCAAGAAACTGAATGCGCGGATTACCCGCCGCCAACTGCTTGAGTTCGCCTGCATAGTCCCCATCGCCAAGGATCAACAGATCGGCGTCGGGGTACTTGTCCATTGCCGGAAATATGTCCTGCAAACCCTTGATCTTTTCGAGCCGCCCCACGAACAGGAAATACGGTCTTTCGTGCCCTGTGAACGGCACCACCGAGGCGACATCCATATCCGGCAAGAAGTAAGGCAGCACTTCCATGCTCTGTTTTAGCCCGAACTCACCGTGCTTCTTTCGGCTGAACTCACTTTTTGCAATGATCAGGTCGGCCCGGTCGAGCATCCGGTCCAGGAGCCCCGTGTACCGCCACAACTGAGGCGGCCGCTTGTAGCGCATGACGCATTTCAGGCAATGGCGCTCGTCGCACAACTCTTTGCCATAGCGCCACAGGACGTGTGTGGGACAGACCAACCAATGCTCATGCGCTTCGTAAACCTTGAAGGCATTACCCAAGGCAAGAAGCCCCGGCCCTCCGACGAGTGAGGTGTTATTATACCACAGTATGTCCGGCTTCATGTCTTCGATGATCTGCCGAATCCGCGCAGCGTGCACTGTCGGTCGCCCGGTCTGCTGCGTGAGCAAGTTCGACACGAAGCCATTCTTCGCTCTCAGCCCGATGCGCTGTACGCCGTCTACTTGGCCTTCTGGCTGCACCTTGCCGCCAAGGATCAGGTAGCTGTCTTCGTCGTGGACCACGGTTACCAAGTGTCCTCGAGCGGCCAAAGCTCTTGCCATGCGCTGAACACCGATGGCATCGCCGCCAAACGAAAAAGGCGGGTAAAAAGTCGTGAACATGACGATACGAAGAGATTTCATCGATCAGATCTTTGCAGCTTCTGCAGGGACGGCGCTTTCCGGCTGGCCCCGCACATAGGTCAAAAGCAGATGGAAACGGTCTCGCATCGTGAACCAGGCGAAGGTCAGATAGACCAGCACACCAATCGGGACGCATATGGAAAGGATATAGACCGCTCGTGGTCCATCGACCCAACGGGCGACCACCGCCACGACGCCGCCCATGATCGCCGCCCCGATCAGAGGTTTGATATGGATCGTCAGAAAGTCCGCAATCGGATGCCCAGAAATTCTGGTCACAATCCGGAAATACACTGGCCAAAGCACAAAGTGAGCCACAATCAAACCCAGCGCCGCGGGCACCAACCCGAAGGGCGACGCAAGCCACGACAAGAGCGCGCCAAGCGCCACAACGGCCCACGCTAGGATCGTGATTGCCCCCGCCTTACCCGAGGCCAGGCAAAAAGACATCTGCACACGCGTGAAGCAAAGATAAACGCCCATCAAGGACAGCGCAGACAGAACCGGCGCCGCGCCAAGCCAGTTCGGCCCAAAGACCAGCACGAGTATCGGCGCGGCCATAACGCCCAACCCGGCAAAGAACGGCAAGGCCACGGTGCCCGTCAACCGAGAGATGTCCAGAAGCAGCTCTCCTGCCCCGCTTCCCTCTCGGCTAAGCGCCGCAAAGGCGGATTGCGATGCCATCCTGAGCGGCGTGACAATCAGGAAAGACAGCGTCTCGACCAGCCGCCACGCGACTGAGTAAAGCCCTGTCGCCTCTGGCCCCAGTGTTGCGCCAATCACAAGAAGCGGCGTCTGGGTTGCTGCAAGCTCGCCGGCACGGAGGCCCAAGACTTGCCCACCAAAGAGCGCTGCCTCTCGCAAATGCGCCCGCGTCGTCGTAAAATCTGGTCGCCATTCAACCGCCGTCCAGGCCATCACCGCATTTGTCGAGATCAGCGCCAGCCATTGTGCAACAAAGCTCCAGACGCCAAAACCTTTCAGCGCCATCGTGATGCCGACAACCCCGCCGATCACAACCCCCGCAATAGCTCGCAAGGAAAGGACGCGGAAGTTCAAGTCACGCCGAAGGATTGCAACTGGTACTGCGTTCAAGGCCACGATAACCACGCTTGGGCTGAGTGCCATGATGATAGGGCGCACTTCCGGCTCGCCATAAATCCGCGCCGCAATGCCAGAACATCCAATCAGCGCCAGCGCCAGCAGACATCCAAGAGCAACCAGCAACCAGAATGTAGCGTTGAAATCCTCACGGGTCGGCGCTTTGGCGGCAATCAGGTACTCTGACAGACTTTCGCGCACGAGCGATTCCGACAGCACGATGAACACAGACGCCATGGCCAGAAGACCGTAGTCCTTGGCGCCAAGCAGGCGTGCCAAAGTAACAAAGACTGCGAAGTTGACCGCCTGTTCAGTCCAGTTTCCGATCGCCATCCAGGCAACACCGTGGCTGAATTTTCGTGTCACCGACATGGCTCAGATGCCTCGCCAGGGATTCATCATCAGACCGCGAACTTTCCGCAAAAGCTGCCGCTTCAGGAAATATCCATTGCCACGCCCGACAAGATGATCGCGCCATCGCGCTTCATCTGCAAAGTAGAACATCTCGATACGCGGCAGATCATGCAGATCGTCGCCGGGACTGGCATACGCCAGCCGCGTGCCAACAGACGTGCGGTGAAGTTTCGCGATGCGCTTGCGGACCGAAGCACCAGCAAGACCATATGGAGGCGCGAAGTGCAGCACCGGACGTCCCAGCCTATCCTCGATCTCTTCTTGCGCGACTTCCAACTCTTCCGACAAGGCAACGTCGCTCAGACTGTCCAGATGGGCATGGCTGACCGTGTGGCTGCCGAACAGGACACCCTCGGCGGACAGCGCCTGTATCGTCGCCCAGTCCATCAAAGCCCTTGGCGGTGAGGCAATGCCCCGCCAGCCTTCGGCACGCCCGACATAGTCAGTCGGAAGGTATATGATCGGCCGGAAACCATGCTGTCGCATGATCGGCCAGGCACAATCGGCGAAGTCCTGAAACCCGTCGTCAAACGTGATGACAACAGAACGGGCAGGCAGTAGCCCGCCATCGTGGCGGACCACCCATTCATCAAGCGTCAGAACAGGAACGTTGCTTTCCGACAGCACCCGCATCTGCATGGAAAATGTCTCCGGAGCAATGGAGGTCGCTCCGCCCCGATCCGAGATCGAGTGATACATCAGAATGTCAGTGCGCGGACCCAGCGTCAGTCCTCCACGCGATGATGCTCGAATTCCTTCCGATGTGCGGCCCAAGCCTCCCGGTCAAGGGAACCGTCCGACTTCAATACGTCAGAGGCCGCATAGGCC
>JBATMT010000265.1:0-9205 GCA_049289975.1 Paracoccaceae bacterium
TGGGCATCGACTTCCACGAGGAGATGGCGGGGGTAGATATTCGCAACAGTTCCTATCTGAAAGAAAGCAGCAAGGCTGGTTTCGTGCGGGAGGCAGCAGAGCGCTGGCGAAGCCGGCTGTCATCGCACGAGATTGCGTATCTGGAGTGGATGGTCGGCAGGGAAATGCGCCAGTTTGCCTACGATCCGTCAGGCGAAAGGTTGAACCCCTTTTTCTCGTTGCTTGAAGTATCAAGGTTTTGCCTGGTGCTTCCGCGCGCGGTCCATGCGAACCGGCACCGCATCGGCGATCTTGTGGGGTATGTTCGCACGCGCCTTTCGGGCTTGTGGCAAGGCTGGGGCTAGCGACCCCGACGCCAGGGCACCTGCGCGGTCGGCGACGAGAGTGCAGCGAGCCCTTTCGACAACAGATAGATCCCGGAGAACACGCCCAGCCCGATCGGATCGCGGAACATCAGGCGTGAGATAAGATGGCGGCGCGCACTGCTGCGGGCTTCGACCTTGGCACTGTGAGGGAACTTCGCCAGCAATTCGCGATTGCCTTCGCACCAGCGCCGCCGGACCCTGACGAGATTGACCAATCCCTCTGGTACCGGCCACATGTAGGTTGCGGCGACTGTGACCCGTTCCGCCGGTTCAAACTGGAGCCGCACGAACTTGTCGTCGGAATGGATATCCGGGAAGGCCCCCCAGCGGGCGCGACCAGCACGGTTGACAGCATATAGCCCGCAGCCCTTGGTGGCGTCCGACAAGGATGCCAGTTGCAGCCAGATGTCGGCGTATATCTGGCTGGTCCGAGACGTCATCGGCGCAGTCAGCAGGGTTCCGGTGGCAAAGCGCGGGATTGATGGTGCCAGCGCATCGGCCAGTTGCGACAGGATCAATGGGTCGATGACAACGTCAGCGTCTATGTAGATGGTGGCATCGGGAGACGCGGTGTTCTCTGCCATGTTCAGGGCATGGCATTTGCCCGCAGAGGCAGTTTGCAGGACGCGCAGGTGCATCCCCGCTTCAGAAAATCGGTCAACCCAGCCGGATGCCTTTTCAGCCGTCTTGTCCGTGCAGCCATTGGCGACGACAACCACTGAACACTGATGCTGGCTGGTGCCGAGTTGCTGGTTGGAAATAGCCTCGAGGCAACGGTCGATGGTGGTTTCTTCGTTGTAGGCTGGAACAACAATCAGGATCTGCACGCAGTCCCCCTCCCCGCATAGACAGGATGCTCTGGGGTGCAATTTCAGAATGAGTGGGGCTATCGAGCCAATAATGCAAGCGCCGATGCTGAGGCAGGCAGAGGGGGAGACGGGGAGCTGGTCAAGCTGACAAATGCTCAGGCCCCTGTATTCGTCAGAAAAGAAGCGCCCCGATTGCTCAGGGCGCTTCGGTCGTCAGGCCAAATGAACGGCGATCATGGTGCAACGATCGTGCAGAGTTTCACCATGTTGTCCTGACTGACGAATACCGGCGCGGTTTCTGCCGTGGCGTCGGTACCGCCGTTGCTGGAGTTGCCGCTGGTATCAGAGCCTGCGGCTGTGCCGCCGGTATTGCCTGCGTCCGTGGAGGGGCTGTCGGTCCCGGCGGACGTGTTGTCGGTGCCTGAGGCGGCAGGTTCGGTTCCGCTGGCTTTGGCCAGATCGCAGTCCGCCTTGACCATGGCTTGCTGTTCTTCGGTCATGCTTTGCCATGCATTGAGAACTTCGTCATTGCCACGAAGTGTGCCCATGGTGGTGTCAGTGAAGAACTGGCTACCAACCATTCCACCCCATTTTTCGCCGAAATGCGGTGGGGTGTCTCTGGTGGTGTCAGAGCTTTCGGTTTGCGCGTTGGCCATACTCCCCGCAAGTGCCAGTGCTGCGGCGGCCGTCAATGAGACGAGTTTCATAGTATCTCTCCTGTAACGAGGACACCTGCCTTTTTGAGGTGACGCACAAACAACCTTGGGCGATTTGGGAATGTTCCCGCCCAAGCCCCAGCCGATGCCCCTGCGGCAGAACTGCGCCGAGCAGGTGGCAATCGGTTGAAGCCGAGATTTACGCGGACAAAGCGGGGTCCAGCGGTCCGGTCCCGGTTCGGTTGACTATGTCCGAACTTGGCTAGCCTGCAAAATGGGTCACAGACGTTAGCAGATCAGGCGCTTTCCCTGCTGGCATCACTTGCAGCGAAATGAGCGATCTGATCGGCGCGGGCCTTTTGGAAAGCGGGACGCGCAACGATGCGGGCCAGATAGGAGCGAAGGGCCGGAAAATCGGCCAGCGCGCCCAGATCGTTCGGGATGCGCAGGACATCGCCCATGATCAGGTCTGCGACAGTGAAGCGCCCAGCCGCAAGCCAGTCACGATCCTTCTGGACGGCTTCAAGGCGGGCGAAGCGCTGGCTCATCCATCCCGAGAACGGGTTTTCCGGTGGCTTCGACAGGTTCACGTACCACCAAGGCAGCGTCACCATCTCGACCGAGTTCAGCGCGGCGATGAACCATTCCAGCGTTGCTGCCTTGCCTTGAGCATCGCGGGGCATGAGTTCTTCGCTTTGACCGGCAATGTGCAAAAGGCAGGCACCGCTTTCAAAGAGGCGAATGTCGCCATCGTCCATGAAGGGGACCTGAGCGAAAGGCTGCCGGGCGATGTGGTCTGGCCCACGATTTTCGAAGGGAACCGTGGCGACAGAATAGCCGATGCCCGCTTCCTCGAGTGCCCAGCGCAAACGGATGTCGCGGACATATCCGCGCGGCGGCGGTGGCACCCAGTCGTAGGTCCAGATGGTCACGGTCATTCTGTCATCTCCCGATCTGTCGTCGCGACGGTGGGTCGCGTGATTTCGTTCCGTTTCCGTGGCGCGGTCAGGCTTCAACCAGCGCCATCTTGCTTTCATCAGGCCTGCGCAAGTGCCTCGCACTTCTGCCAAAGCTCGGAGTTGACCTCGATCTTGGTCGCAAGGGATCGAGCACTGCCTGGCAAGCGCAGGCCTGCCGCCTGATAAGCGCTGGTGATCGAGCCAAGGCGCTCGCCGTAGGTCGTATCGAAGAAGGCAGGATCGAGAACCAGCACGAACTGGCCAAGTCGCGGTGGCCCGCCGTGAACGTCGCCAAGCATACTTGCCATAGGACTTGGGTTGGACCCGGAGAGGGCTACGGACAGGATTTCGACCAGCAGTGCGATGTTGGCACCTTTCTGGCCGCCCATCGGCAGGAGCGATCCGGCGAGTGCCGTGGCAGGGTCGAGCGTGGGGTGTCCCGTCTTGTCCTGTGCCCAGCCGGGTTCAAGAGCCTGACCAGACTTTTCGCGCATCACCACTGCGGTTTTCGTGACCGCGCTGAGGCTCTGATCGACAACGATGGGAGCGCCGCCGGGCACTGGCGCGGCCCACGCCAAAGGGTTGGTTCCGAAGAGGCGGGTCGTTGCACCGGCGGGTGCTACGGAAGCCGGAGCATTCGACATGGCAAGCGCGATGAGGCCCTGCTCGGCGAAGGGACGGACGAAGTGGCCAAGAGCAAGCGCATTGTAGGAGTTCTGAATGCTTATTACGGCGACGCCCAGCGCGCGGGCGGCCGCTGTGGCGGCTGGTATTCCTGCGTCGAGGGCAGCGTGCGCAAAGCCTGTCGCTGCATCGACGCGCACGACTGCGCCCGCAGTGTGAACCTGTGGAACGGCCTTGCCGTTGATCTTGCCCACCTCGAGTTGGGCGCAGAAATGCGGCAGGTAGAACAGGCCGCAGACACGGTTGCCTTCGGCCTCGGCCAGAGCAAGGGCGCGGGCGACTGGCTGGGCGTTTTCCGTGCTGGCGCCGTGGCGGACCAGCGCAGCAAAGGCGGTGCTTTCGATGGCCTGGCGGTCAACTGCGACGCTGTGCATGGGGCCTCCTTGTAGGCTTGCAGTCTGCGCGAGGCGGCGGAAAAAGACCACTCTTCGTTCCGCAGAGTCTGTGCGGCTTCCGCCACCGTCACTTCTTGGCAGGTATGACCCTCCAGACCGTGTTGCCAACGTCATCGGCCACCAGGAGCGCACCATCCTTGGCCATTTCGACACCGACGGGGCGACCGAGCGAATGGCCGCTGTCGTCGACGAAACCAGTCAGGACGTCTTTGGGCGAGCCATTAGGCTTGCCGTGGGAGAACGGGACAAAAACCACCTTGTATCCCGACCGTGGAATGCGGTTCCACGAGCCGTGTTGTCCGACAAAGGCACCGTTCCGATAGGCAGCGGGCAAGGCGTTGCCGGAGCTGAACGTCAGTCCCAGTGAGCCGGTGTGCGGGCCGAGAGCGTAGTCGGGCACAATGGACTTTGCCACCAAGTCGGGGCGTGGCGGTTGTGGGCGTTCGTCGACATGCTGGCCGAAGTAGCTGTAAGGCCAGCCGTAGAAGCCGCCCTTTTGCACGGAAGTCATGTAGTCGGGTACGAGATCGCTGCCTATCTCGTCGCGTTCGTTCACCACGACCCAGAGGGCTTTGCTGTCGGGCTGCCAAGACAAGCCGTTGGCGTTGCGCAGGCCGGTGGCAAAGACGCTCACGCGGTGGCTTTGCGGATCGATCTGAAGGATGGAGGCGCGGTTCTGTTCGGCCTCTGTGCCGTTTTCCCCGACATTGCTGTTTGAGCCGACCGTCGCAAAAAGAAGCTTGCCGTCCGGGCTGGCGATCAGGTCTTTGGTCCAGTGGTGATTGATCGGTCCAGCGGGCAGAGGGGCGATGGGAACGGCGGGGGACGCGATGCTGAGCGCACCGGGTGTATAGCGATAGGCGACGATGGCATCGGTGTTGGCCACAAAGAGTTGGTCCCCGACGAGGGCCATGCCGAAGGGCGAATGCAAGCCAGTCAGGAAGGCGCTTTTCGTCTCGGCCAAACCGTCGCCGTCTGCGTCGCGCAAGAGAGTGATGCGGTCGGCACTTGGCACGGCGGCACCGGCGCGGGCCATCACAAGCCCCATCACGAAGCCTTTCAGGCCCGAGCCCGCATCATGCCGGGCGGGCGCGTTGCTTTCAGCAACAAGCACATCGCCGTTCGGCAAGACGTGCAGCCATCTGGGATGGTCCAACCCCGTCGCGAAGGCACCGACGCGAAGGTCTGGTGATGCTGTGGGGGTAGCGCCCTCGGGCCAGCCGGCGGCGGGAGCGATATGGACGGTTGGGATCAGTTGTTGCTTGGGGGCGGGCAGGACCGGGTCAGGCCCGTAGCCTTGCGAGACATTGACCGAGGCCTTCTCGCAAGACGACGCGGCGATGGCAGTCATCACGAGTGCAACGACTGTGACCTTGCGCCGTGCTCTGACCATGGCTGCCTCCGCCATCTGTTGGGTGTGCCCCGCCCCTTTTGGGACGGAGCCGCAAGTAGGGCGGCCTTGACCATCAGTGATGGTGTTCGGGCAGTCCCTTGATCTGTTCCTTGGTCCACGAAGTATGCGCGTGGACGTCACCGTTCTGATCACGCATGAAGTCGAGCTGATTGGCCGACAGTGCGACAGGCTTGGCTCCAAGGCCAAGGAAGCCGCCCACATCGACAATGACCTGGACGGCGCGGCCTATGCCGTGGACGTGCGAGACGGTGCCGACCCTGCGGTCTTCGATGTCATAAATCGGCATATCAAGAAGGGTGGCTTCGTTCAGTTCAGTCTCTACAAGGCGGGTGTGCTTGCTATGGTCCATGAAAATGTCCTCCGGGTCTGGTTGGTTCAAAGGGATATGCTGATCAACCCGCTGGAGCGCTTAATGTTCCCGCCGATCGGACATGGCAGGCGGACATCAGGCCTTGCCGAGGGTGATTGTGACCTTGTGGGCGCCATCACTCACGGCGATCTCGGCGCCCTCTGGGGACACCTGCAACGGCTGACCGTCAAGGGTGGCCTGCGTCACGGTCCTGCCGCTGTGGTCGGGGTTGAGGATCGTGATGTCGTACTGCGCGCCATTGTGCCGGACTGTCGCTGAAAGCTTGGGCCATGCGGCCGGGAAACAGGGGTTGAGATGCAAGGTGGTGCCGCGCCGGGTCAGGCCCACAAGGCCCTCGATGCCCGCGCGATACATCCAGCCTGCCGAGCCAGTGTACCATGTCCAGCCGCCTCGGCCTTCGTGGGGTGCGGTCGAGTAGACATCTGCGGCAACGACATAAGGCTCGACCTTGTAGCGTTCGGCGTTTGCTGGTGAAGCAGCGTGGTTGATCGGATTGAGGAGCGCGAAGAGGTCGCCTGCGGCGTCGCCATTGCCGAGCCGCGCCTGCGCCAGAATGGTCCACATGGCGGCGTGACTGTACTGGCCGCCGTTTTCGCGCAGGCCGGGGGGATAGCCCTTGATGTAGCCGGGGTCGAGCGGCGTGCGGTCGAAGGGGGGCGTGAAAAGGAGAGCGATGCCCGGATCGCGTCGAACCAGACGTTCGGTGAAAGATGCCATCGCCGTTGTTGCACGGTCCAGCGGGGCCGCGCCGGAGAGGACGGCCCAACTTTGGGCGATACTGTCGATCTGGCATTCGTCGGAAGCGGATGAGCCAAGAATGGTGCCGTCATCGAAAGTGCCGCGACGATACCATGCGCCGTCCCATCCGTGGGTCTCGATGGCCGCCTTTACCGACTGTGCGTGGGCACGCCAACGCTCTGCCCGGTCGGGGTCGCGTTTGTCGGCAATCGGGGCCATCCGATCAAGCGTGGCAATCAGCAGCCAGCCGAGCCACACGCTGGTGCCCTTGCCGCCTTCCCCGACGCGGTTCATGCCATCGTTCCAGTCTCCGGTGCCGATCAGGGGCATGCCGTTTTCGCCAGTCAACTGGATCGCCTGATCCTGCCCGAGTGCGCAATGCTCGAACAGGCTGGCCTTGTCTTCGCTGATGGCTGGCAGGGCGAAGTCGTCATGCGCACCGGGCAGAAGTGCGGGTCCGTGCAGGAAGGGCAAATGTTCGTCGAGGATGCCTTCGTCGCCAGAAACCGAGATGTACTGCGCGACGGCATAGCCGAGCCAGACACGATCATCGGAGATACGGGTGCGGACGCCCTGGCCCGAGTGGGGCAGCCACCAATGCTGGACATCGCCTTCCGGGAACTGGCGACTTGCGGCGCGCAGGAGGTGTTCGCGCGTCAGGTCGGGGCGGCTGAAAGTCAGGGCCATGCCGTCCTGAAGCTGGTCGCGGAAACCGTAGGCGCCACTGGCCTGATAGAACCCGGCCCGCGCCCAGATGCGGCAGGCAAGCGTCTGGTAGAGGAGCCAGCCGTTCAGCATGATATCCATCGCCCGATCCGGCGAGGTTATCTGAACGGCGGTCAGTTGGTCGGCCCAGAACTTCTTGACGGCGGCAACTGTGCGGGAGGGGTCTTCGCCACGGATGCGCGTGATGAGGGCGCTTGCCGCCTCGGCGCTGTCGGCTTCGCCCAGAAGGAACAGTATCTCGACCGTTTCGCCGGGGTTCACTGTCACCTTTCGGCGTAGTGCCGCGCAAGGGTCAAGGCCGGGGCCGGTGCGGCCAGACAGGGCATCATTGCCAAGACCGGCGGGCGACGCGAGCGTTCCGCCGATGCCGATGAATTCAGCCCGGTCAGCCGTGAGGCTGTCGGTCTGGCTACCCAGATCGGCGAAGGCGACACGGCCGGGGAACGCCGTGGTGAAAGTGTTCTTCGCCAGAAGTGCGCCGGTCGCCGGGTCTTTCCACGTCTGGATATGCTCGGACGTATTGCTGCGCGAACTTCCGAGAGTCCATTCCGTATAGGCGGTCACATTCAGGGTTCGCCGGGTCGGTCCGGTATTGTGCAACGTCAGGCGCGTCAGCTTGACGGAGCCTTCCAGCGGCACGAACTGGGTCATCTCGGATTCAATGTCGTTGGCGGTGTGCAGAAAGGTCGAATAGCCGAAGCCGTGGCGGGCAACATAGGTCCCCTGCCCCCGGATCGGCAGCGCCGTTGGTGTCCATATCTGATCGGACGTCAGATCATGCAGATAGATCACCTCGCCCGGCGGATCGGTGACCTGATCGTTCGACCACGGCGTCAGCTGGTTTTCACGGCTGTTTTCGGACCAGACAAAGCCGCTGCCTTCGGCCGAGACCTGAAAGCCAAAGCGGGGGTTGGCGATGACGTTGATCCACGGAGCGGGCGTGGTCTGACCCTTGCCGAGAACGGTGACATATTCGCGGCCCTCGTCGGCGAACCCGCCGATGCCGTTGAAGAACTCCAGATCGGAAGGCGCCGGAGCGGTGGCTGCGGGGCTGACGGCAGGGATCTCGTAGACCCTGGCCTTGGCCGCGATGGGTGTGGCTCCGAGGCCGCGCAACTGGTTGCCGATGTCGCCGCGCCCCGCAAGAAGGACGACACGCGCCGCGGCAATCAGATGGTCCTTTGCCTCGCGGTTCATCAGATCGGTCCGCAAGGTGTAGATGGAACCGCGCGTGGGTGAATGGACGTTGGCCGATCCGGGCCGCGAGCGGGCAGCGCGTACGGCACTTTCGATAGTGTTCTGGAGGTCTTGCACGTAGGAGGACGAGCGGTCGTTCAAGATGACCAGATCGACGGAAAGCTGGCGCATCCCCCAATATTCGTGGACGCTAAGCGCCTGATGGAGGGCGGCGATGTCTTCGACATCATCGATTTGCAGCACTACAATCGGCAAATCGCCGGAGATACCCCACGGCCAGAGCGTCGATTGCTGGGCGGCGCCGTCGGCAATCTGGGCGGGCGTAGCGCGGAGCCTTGGATCGTGGCGCATGACCATGCCGCCCAGCGCCTGAAACTCTGCCGCTTCGGCGTGGGTAATCCCCAAATGGCGAAGCTGCACCT
The DNA here is from genome assembly GCA_049289975.1 of Paracoccaceae bacterium. Lineage (GTDB taxonomy): Bacteria > Pseudomonadota > Alphaproteobacteria > Rhodobacterales > Rhodobacteraceae > TMP-24. The sequence continues at coordinate 8,736 of JBATMT010000265.1, forward strand.
GCATCTGCGTCCAAGCCAGCGTTGCAGCGCGGGCAAAGGCCGACGAGTCGCGGTGGCGATCAACCAGATCCAGCAGTGCCTCGGGTGAAGTGGCGATCATCGTCCAGAAGGTGACGCGCGTTGTACCGCCTGGCGGAATGCTGACACGTCTGCGGATGGAGAAAATCGGGTCAAGGACAGTGCCTATCGTCCCCGACAGGGGCGCGTCGACCATTGCCGGATCGCCGATGGTTCGGCCGCGTCCGATGAACTTGGCGCGGTCCGTCTCGATCTGGATTGGCGCGGTATCCTCACCCTCGACCACAGCGATGTGGGCGGCCCACACTTCGGGTTCCTGAGGCGTCCGCCTGCGGCGGGTGGCAATGATCACGCCGAGTTCGGGCAGGTAGTCCGTCACGACGAACATCTTGGCAAACGCGGGGTGCGCAATGTCGGTCGCGAGCGGAGCAAGCACCAGTTCGGCGTAGGAG
>JBATMT010000266.1:0-3196 GCA_049289975.1 Paracoccaceae bacterium
GGGCGCGACGATACACGAAATGAATGAGCCAGGAAGACGCATGGGCGAGCCACGCGAGGGCCGGGCGCTCCGGTTCTTCGTGCTTGTCGTCGTGTTGCTTGGAGTGGTTCTTCCGATCGCGATGGGGCTGGTCGAAACGGCAATGGCGGCGTTTGGCAGCCTGCCCGCAATTGGTTCCGTCGGCCCGACGCTCGACCCATGGCGGATGGTCGCGGACATTCCCGCCATCGGTAAAAGCATCGGTCTCTCGCTGTGGACGGGCGTAACTGCCACGCTCCTGTCGCTGGTTATTTCGATTGGCGCGGCGGCAGCGCTTTACGACAGCACCAGCCTGCGAAAGCTGCGAGAGCGGCTTACCCCGATTCTGGCGACGCCACATGCTGCGCTGGCCATCGGCATGGCTTTCGTTCTCGCGCCGTCGGGCTGGATTGCACGCATTCTGGCGATGGCGCTTGGATGGAAAACACCGCCAGACATAGCGACAGTGCATGACCCGTTGGGGTTGACGCTAATCCTTGGTCTTGTGATCAAGGAAGTGCCATTTCTGCTGCTCATGCTCGTTGCAGCCATCGGGCAGGGCGGCATAAGCCAGCATATCAGGGTCGCCCGATCCCTGGGATACGGTACTTTTTCCCTGTGGCTGAAGATTGTGGTGCCTCTGGTCTACCCCTTGATCCGGCTGCCGGTGTTTGCAGTCCTCGCCTTTTCGCTTTCGGTCGTCGACATGGCGATCATTCTTGGTCCATCGAATCCACCCACGCTTTCGGTGCTGGGAACGCGGCTATTCTTTGCGCCGGACACTCACCAGATTCTCCCGGCTTCGGCAATTGCGCTGCTACAGACAATGCTGGTGTTGGCCTTGCTGGCGACGTGCCTGTTGGTCGAAAGGATGATTGCACGGTTCGGCCGGGCTTGGCTCGGCAAAGGCACCCGGGGTCCGGTCTTTGCCAACGGAGCCGCAATTACAGTCAGCCTGTGCGCGGCACTTGTCCTCATCAGCGCTCTTTCACTTCTGTCGCTGCTGGTCTGGTCGTTCGCGTGGAGATGGAGTTTTCCGCAACTCCTTCCGGAAAGCTGGTCACTTTTTGCGTGGATGCAGCCTGCAACCGGTTGGTCAGGCGCGGCCCTCACCACGTTCGTGATCGCCAGTGCGTCTACGACAGTTTCTGTGGGTCTGGCCATTTTGTGGCTGGAAGGGGAGGATTGTGGTCATTTCAATCGGGCGCATTGGGCCGAAGTGTTGATCTACCTGCCGCTGCTGCTGCCGCAACTGGCATTTCTTTACGGCTTGAACGTCGCGGCACTCCGGCTGGGACTTTCGGGCGGACTGCCCGTGGTAATCTGGGCGCAAAGTCTCTTTGTCTTTCCCTACATCATGATTGCGCTAAGCGATCCTTGGCGGGCACTCGATCCGCGTCTGACCAAAGCTGCAGCGGCTCTGGGTGCCGGGCAGATGCGGCGACTGTTTGCCGTCAAGCTGCCGTGTCTCCTCGGCCCGGTGCTGACCGCCGCCGCAGTCGGATTTGCTGTTTCGGTCGCCCAATATCTGCCAACCCTGTTCCTCGGAGCAGGGCGCGTGGCCACCCTGACGACCGAGGCGGTCACGCTGTCCTCTGGGTCGGACAGACGCATTGCCGGTGTCTTTGCATTCATGCAGGCATTGCTCCCCTTCATGGCCTACCTTGTCGCACTGGGCATTCCCGCAGTGTTATACCGAAATCGCCGTGGCTTGCAGGAGGCAGGATGACCGGGCTTCACCTGCATCAGGTGGCAATCACGCCAAGGGATGCCGCCACCCCCTTGTTTGGCCCTCTCAGCCTGCATGTCCCGCGCGGACAGATCCTTACGCTGATGGGGCCTTCCGGTGTGGGAAAGTCGACGCTGCTTGACTTCATCGCCGGCCAACTGGTCCCGACGTTTCAAGCTGAGGGCCGCGTCGTCCTGAACGACCGCGATCTGACGAAGCTCCGGCCCGAAGATCGGTCAGTCGGCATCCTCTTTCAGGACGCTGTCCTGTTTCCTCACCTGTCCGTGGGCCAAAATCTGGCGTTTGGCCTGTCGCGGCGTGTCCGCGACCGTGTCGCCCGTCGGCAGGCAGTCAATGAGGCACTTGATCAGGCGGGCATGGCGGGCTTCTACGATAGGGACCCGGCGACATTGTCCGGTGGTCAGCGAGCGCGAGCAGCGCTCATGCGGACATTGTTGGCCGACCCGCAGGCACTGCTTCTTGACGAGCCTTTCTCGAAACTTGATCCCCAACTGCGCGCTGAGATACGCAACTTCGTCTTCTCGCGCGTCCGCTCCCGCAGTATTCCCGTTCTCATGGTAACCCATGACGAGGGTGACGCGGAAGCGGCTGGTGGGCCGTTGCTCGAGCTCTAGAAATCCAGATTTTCCACGCTCAGGGCGTTTTGCTGGATGAACTCACGGCGCGGTTCGACAACATCGCCCATCAGCTTGGTGAACAGGTCATCGGCTTCGGCCAGATCGTCGACCTTCACCTGCAACAGTGTGCGGGCAGACGGGTCGAGGGTGGTTTCCCACAGTTGCTCGGGGTTCATCTCGCCCAAGCCTTTGTAGCGCTGCAATGTCAGGCCCTTTTCGCCTTCCTGCAAGATCGCAGTCAAAAGCTCGACCGGGCCGTGGATCGGCTGCTCACGGTCCTTGCGCACCAGCCGGGCAAGAGAGCCATAAGTCTCACGGAGCGCGTCCGTATGCGACGACAACCGCCGCGCCTCGCCGGAACGCAGTACAGCACCATCAAGCGTCCGCACCTCTTCCACACCGCGCAGCGAACGCGAGAAGCGCAGCCCGTGGTCTTGCGTCGGTCGGCCAACCCAGCCGCGTTCGTACTCGACGGCAACTTCATCGAGTCGCCCGGCGACTTCATTTGCGACGCCTTGGGCATCGGCATCGATCCGGCCCGCCAGAAGCGCGCCAGCAATCGCCGATTGTTCGAGGATATGTTGCGGATAATGGGTCGGGAAAGCCTGGAGGATGCGCCGCACTACGCGCGCTTCCTCAACCACCCGGGCAAGATCCGCACCCGAGATTTCTTCGCCCGTGCCCAGTTTCAGGATGGCGCCATCGACGCCAGCCTGAATCAAATATTCTTCAAGTGCGGGCTGATCTTTCAAGTAAACTTCTGATTTTCCGCGTGAAACTTTGTAAAGCGGCGGCTCAGCGATATAGAGGT
>JBATMT010000267.1:0-7092 GCA_049289975.1 Paracoccaceae bacterium
CTCGAACGATACGCCGGGCCTGCATGGCTTCGAGAAATGCGTCTATGTCCTGCGGGTCAATGACATAGTCGATCATGATCTTGATGGGTCCGCTACGGTCGCGCAGATCAAGACGCAATTCCGGCTCGCTGAACTGGCCGCTTGGGTCGAGGTCGAGGGTGTCGAAGGCGGAAAGTTTGAGCCAAAGCCCGGTAGCGGCACCGATGCACAAGAGCCCGGCCGAGATCAGGAATGCCGTCGTAACCCCATGGATTTCGGCAATGAGGCCCCATATCCAGCTTCCCACTGCCATGCCGCCAAATACCGAAGTCTGGTATAGCGAAAGCGCACGGCCCACGACCCAGCGTGGCGAGGAAAGCTGAACACTGACGTTGAAGAGCGATAACGCGAGCACCCAGGCCATGCCGGTCAGTAGAAGGTTCAGCATTGTGAGGATAAGATTGTGAGACAGGCCAACTCCACTGGCACCGATGGCAAACACGAGAAAGGCGGCGCGCACCACGGTTTCATTGGAAAACACACTGCGTACATGCGGATTTAGGGCTACACCGATGATTGCCCCCATGCCGAACCCGCCCAGCAACAGTCCATAGGTAAGCGCCGTTCCTTGGAGCAGGTCTTTGGCGACGACCGGCAACAACGCGAGGACTGACGAGGCGGCCAGTCCAAAGAGCGCCGCCCGTGCCACGACCCGCATGATGTTGGGAGATAGGGCCACATACCGAAGGCCAGCGCCCAGCGCTGCCCAGAGCGGCTCCCGGGGCAGACGTCGCTCGGAAAGGCCGATGGGCTGCCAGCGGTACAGCGCTCCAACCAGCGGCAAATAGGTCAGAGCATTGACGCCAAAGGCGGCGGCGGCCCCGAAAGCCGCAACAATCAGACCGCCAATGGCAGGCCCGACCGATCGCATCAGGTTGAAGCCCATGCTATTGAGGCTGACTGCAGCAGACAGATCTCCACGACCAACGATGTCTCCGACCGAGGCCTGCCAAGCCGGATTGTTAAGCGCAACACCTGCTCCGAGGAGAAACGTGAAGCCAAGAAGAAGCCAGGGCGTAAGCACCCCCGCCCAAGCAGCGAAGGCGAGCGCACATGAAACCACGGCCAGAAAGCATTGCGCGAAGATCATAATGCGACGTCGGTCGAAATTGTCCGCCAGTACGCCCCCGACCATCGACAGCGCCATGATCGGCAAGGTGTTGGACGATTGCACAAGCGCAATCATGTCTTGCGACGAGGTCAGCGATGTCATCAGCCAGCCGGCGCCGACGGACTGGATCAAACCACCAAGGTTTGAAACCATGATGGCAGTCCACAACATCCGGTAATCCGGATTGCGGAGAGGGGCGAAGGTGGAGCGCTGTTCGATGGCCAGCCTCGTGAAATCAGGGCCGCTATTCTTTTATTGTCGGACACCGACGAAGGTTCAAGACCGCAAACGAATGACGCATCCAGGATATGGCGATTTTCCCTTGCCCGTCGCGACAAAGCGGAGTTCTCTCCCGCCATGACCGGACCTCGCTTTACAGACTTAGCCAACGGCCTGCCCGCCACCGTGCCCTTCGTCGGCCCCGAGACACAGGAGCGGGAGCGCGGTCGACCTTTCGCGGCTCGGCTCGGCGCGAACGAGAACATCTTTGGCCCTTCGCCAAGGGCGATTGCCGCGATGGAGCGAGCAGCGCGCGATGCGTGGATGTACGGCGATCCGGAAAACCACGATCTGCGTCAGGCCTTGGCCGCGCATCATGGCACTGTGGCGGAACATATCGTTGTGGGCGAAGGGATCGACGGACTCCTTGGCTATCTCGTGCGACTGCTAATCGGGTCGGGCGATTCCGTCGTCACATCGGATGGCGCCTATCCTACATTCAATTTCCATGTCGCCGGGTTCGGCGGTGTGTTGCACAAAGTGCCTTATGTGGGCAATCAAGAAGACCCAGATGCACTTATCGAGCGTGCGCGGGAAGTGGGCGCAAAGCTTATTTATTTTGCCAACCCCGACAATCCCATGGGCTCGTGGCATCCGGCCGAAACCGTCACCCGCTTGATCGAGGCAGTGCCGGACGGCTGCCTGCTTGTCCTCGATGAAGCGTACATGGACCTCGCACCCGAAGGCACTGCCCCGGCAATCGTCGCTGAAGATCCACGCGTGATCCGAATGCGTACTTTCTCGAAGGGTTACGGAATGGCCGGAGCGCGGGTGGGTTATGCCTTGGGCGCGGCGCCGCTAATTTCGGCCTTCAACAAGATCCGCAATCACTTCGGCATGTCGCGGATTTCACAAGCAGGTGCCTTGGCAGCACTGGCGGATCAGACGTGGCTTAATGATACTCGGCGCAAGGTCGCCTGGTCGCGGGATGCGATGGCGGCTATCGCGCAACAAAACGGATTGATGCCTCTTCCGTCCGCCACGAACTTTTTGACCATTGATTGTGGTCGGGACGGAGCCTTTGCCCGCAAGGTGCTTCAAGAACTAGTCGATCGTGATGTGTTCATCAGGATGCCTTTCGTCGCCCCGCTCGACCGCGCCATCCGGGTCAGTTGTGGTGGCCAGCACGAGCTTGCAGTGCTCGCAAAGGCACTACCACTGGCGCTTGCGGCTGCAGGCAACTGACGCATCATTTTGCGACGCTTGATAAGCTGAGGAGTCCCAGGCCAATCGCGGACGAGGCAGAGCCCCTATGCTTGGGAAACAACCAAGGTTGCACTATCAAGCGCCCCTGCCCCGTGCGGGATACCAAGTGCCTTCATCCCGGCCTCCATCACCGACAGGACGCCAAGCACCATATGGGCATTCACGTGCCCCATATGCCCGATACGAAGGTAATCTCCATAAGCCGACTCGCCCGGCAAAGCCATACCAAGTGGAATGCCCAACGTAACACCGGCATTGGTGTCGCACCATTTGCGCAAGCGCGCACCGTGCCCACCGCCGACCCGCAGTGCCGTTACCGAGCTGCCGCGCTCGTCGGCAACTGGCACATTGAGCGCTATGTCACCCCCGGTGCCCCAAGCGTCTGCTGCTGCCCACACCGAACGAGCAAGGCATTCGTGGCGAGCCCAGGCATTGTGCAGACCCTCCTCGTCCAGGATCATCTTCAGCGACTCGTGCAAACCATAAAGGTGATGGGTTGGCGCCGTGCCGCAAAAGTATTGCCAGTATTCGCTGGCAAAGGCGCGAGCCTCCCAATCCCAGTAGGGCGTGCGCAGGTCCGATCCGGCACAGGCGGCACGGGCCTTGTCGGAGAACCACACAAAGCCAAGGCCGGGCGGAACCATAAGGCCCTTCTGGCTCGCAGCTACCATCACATCGACACCCCACTGGTCCATGTGAAACGGATCGCAGGCAAGCGAAGCAATGCAATCGACCGCAAGCAGCGCCGGGTGTCCGGCAGCGTCGATTGCAGCACGTATCGCCGCAACGTCGTTGCGTACCGTTGATGCCGTATCGACATGTGTCAGCAGGACTGCGCGGATCTTATGTGACTTGTCGGCGCGCAGAGCTTGCTCGATCTGGTTCGCGTCGGCACGGCGCTGCTTGCCGAAGTCGACGATATCGACTTCCACCCCCATGCGGCGGACTGAACTGGCCCAACTATGGCCAAACGAGCCGGTCGCCGCCACCAAAGCCTTGTCGTCGCGCGAAAAAAGATTGGCATTTGCCGCTTCCCACGCTCCGTGACCGTTGACGATGTAGATCGCCACATGCCCAGTGGTGTTTGCCAGGCGCCTCAGGTCGGTCAGTATCGTCGCTGTAATGTCGTGAATCTCGCCCTCGTAGATGTTGGGTGAGGCACGGTGCATGGCGTTCAGGACGCGATCAGGGATGACTGACGGGCCGGGAATGGCCAGATAGGTCCGGCCTTGGGAAAGGTTCATCGCTCAACTCCTGAAACTTTCCCGCATGGGTACCCCCCACCCTGGCAAAGGTCAACGCGCCCGCCCCTTCCATCGGCAGGCTCTGGCGCTATATCACCATGAGGCGCCACAGGAGACATCATCATGGGTGAAGCCATCCCCGACCGAACCGTTTTGAGGATAAGTGGCCCTGACAGAGAAGCCTTTTTGCAAGGTCTGGTGACCAATGACTTGCGCAAGCTGAGGTTCGGGGCAATCTATGCTGCGCTCTTGTCTCCGCAGGGCAAGTATCTCGCCGATTTCATTTTGCTGGGGGATGGCGACGGTATCTTAATTGATGTGATGTCTCAGTTTGCAGATGGGCTGGCGAAGCGGCTTTCGATGTACAAGCTGCGCGCCAATGTGGTGATCGACAAGACCGACCTGAAGGTAAGCCGCGGCCTTGGTGATCTGCCGTCAGGGGCGGTTGCCGATCCGCGTCATCCGGCCCTTGGCTGGCGGCGCTATGGGGCAGACCCTGGAGTGCCGGAGATTACCGACTGGACAGCCCTGCGTGTGGCTCATCTTGTCCCCGAAACCGGGATCGAGCTGGTGCCAGATGAAAGCTACATCCTCGAGGCTGGTTTCGAGCGTCTGAATGGCGTCGATTTCCGCAAAGGATGCTATGTCGGTCAGGAAGTAACCGCGCGGATGAAGCACAAGACCGAGTTGCGCAAAGGGCTGGCCGTGGTGTCCGTCGAGGGCGAAGCGGCGACCGGGGCGGTTATCATGGCGGGCGACAAGGATGCGGGTCAGCTTTTGTCACGGGCCGGTGACAGAGCTATCGCCTATCTGCGCTTTGACCGCGCCACCGGCCCTATGCAGGCCAATGGAGCCATCGTGAAACTGGCGGAGTGAGTCTCAGACTCAGGCCCGTTCGGAATATTCCATGAATTCCGTATGCACCACAATGTCCTCATCCGGGCCTATAAACGGCGGGATCATGATGCGGACACCATTGTCGAGGATCGCTGGCTTGAAACTGTTGGCAGCAGTCTGACCTTTGACGACCGGTTCGGTCTCTACCACGCGGCAGATGACTTTTTGCGGGATCTGCACGGAAAGCGCCTCCTCTCCGTAGTATTGAACCGTCGCGGTCATGCCATCTTGAAGGAACGGGCGGCGATCGCCCAGAATATCTGCGTCAAGCTCGACCTGTTCGAAGGTCTCGCCATCCATGAACACCAGACGGTCGTCCGTTTCATAAAGGAATTGCTGATCCTTGTTCTCGAGCCGGACCTCGTCAATCTTGTCTTCCGAGCGGAAGCGCTCGTTCAGCTTGCGACCATCACGCAGATTCTTCAACTCGACCTGAGCGAAAGCTCCACCTTTGCCAGGCTTCACATGGTTGGCCTTGACGGCCGCCCACAGACCACCGTCGTGTTCGATGATCATTCCGGGCTTGATTTCGTTGCCATTGATCTTGGCCATGGTGAAAACCTTAACAAAAGGTTGAAGATTGAAGTCCGGCACCTATATATCCCGGGCCGTGTAGTGGCAAGCCAACTAGATAATGTGGTACTATTGGCAAGCCATGCACTAGGCGCATGACAGGTATTTGAATGCAGGAATACCGAATCAAGGCAAAATCGCCATATTCGGCACACCGCAGGAAACACAAGACCAATAAAAGACAGGACGGTAAGATGCGCGATTTCGTAGATGGTACAGCTTTCAATTACGAGCAGGGTCAACGGTCGCGCAAACTCTTTGCCGCCGTCGTTCTTGCAGCTCTTGACGACGCCATTGCTGACGACAAAAAGTATGGAAACGGCCCAGAGCAGATCGCTCGTTGGGCGCGGTCTCGTGATGGGCGGGAAGTTCTTTCCTGTGCCGGGATCGACCCTAACGAGCGAGTCGTTAAAGGGTTGATGGAGTTCGTGTCGAAAGGCATTCGGACGTCGGTTGCATTGTCGCGCGAGGAAAGCGAGCGCCGGCACGCTGCCGAAGAAGCCGAAGCCGAAGCGGCCTGAAGTTACCGAAACGTAGGCGCGCCTTTCGGGCGCGCTTTTTTGTTACACCAACTGGTGGCCGTATCTGTGAGCTAGTGTCGGTGTAACATGTACCTGAACAATACTCCCGGTACGACTTCCGTAGCCAAGGCCAGAGCGATAAGGATCCGCGCGCCTTTCGAGGTGAAGCGACGCCAGAGCACAACGGATAGCACAACACAAAGTGCCATTTCGAGCGGGCCAATTATGTTGCCGTACCGCACCGGGTTATAGTAGCTAAGCGGGCTGCGGAAGACATAGTCGCTAATCGGCCAGAACTGGCGGCGCGCATCCTCGTTGTGCAGCGGAAAATCGCAGCAAAGATGCACAAATCCCGCACCAGTGAACGCCGTAAGGCACGGCATCTGACGCCAGATTGCCAACATCAGAACCAGCCCCCAAAGAAAGAAGCTATTGTCGACGGCAAAGACGTTTTGCCATGAGGGCGAAAAGTAAAGCTCGCGGAAGACAGTTCGTGCCGGGATGTGCTGCACGTACATGGCCCAACTAGCCATAAGATAGAGCGAGACATCGGGGGCAAGTCCACCAAGAACTGCCGCATGCGGAACCCACCGCACGCCTCGCTTCCCGAAGACAGTGGCTCCGATTATTATATGGGCGGGGGTGTTCATGTCCTGCCAGTCCCGCAAACCACTTTGTCAGTTGCCCAGCTAATTCCTAGTCTTACTCGGCACGGTGCTAAGAGCACGTCCGATTTCCTTGCGAACCAGCACACGGAGATTTCGGGTGATCCGCTCACCAAGCGTGCCCCGCAACTCGTCGCGAACGATCTCTGCGACCAGTTCACGCAGTGACTCCAGATCAATGTTAGCCGCCGCCAGCGGGTCGAACAGGTCCTCGTCAACATCGTCATCCTCATCCGCAGCTTGGGAGTCCACTGTGGCAAGGTTTTCGTCTTCGTCAGCAGTGGCACCGCCGCGCACAATAACAGGGCGGCCCTGAGGGCGTTCGGACAGGTGCAGCCGCATGGCGCCTGCTTGAGCGTCAGACTGTGAGTCTGCGCCTTCGTCAGGCTCATCAGGCGAGTACATGGCTTCTGCCACCGGTCCTGCGTCAAAACTGTTTGCCGTGCCCTGCTCTTCGGGGGGCGCCACTGCTGGCTCGTCGTCTGCAATGACCACGTCGGCAATGTCCATGGTCTGAGCGACGGGCACAGCCTCCATCTCTTCCGAGGTGTGTTCCG
>JBATMT010000268.1:0-3630 GCA_049289975.1 Paracoccaceae bacterium
GCCAGCAACAGCAGGCCGGCAGCACCTCTGCCCCGCAGGCAGGTGGCACCAACTCCGCGTCGGGCCAGATGGGTGGCACCACCCAAGTCACCGACTGGGCCTCGATCTGAGCCTTTACCACGGCTGCGCGGCTGTTCTAGTCTGGGGCCATGCCGCGCCCCGTATCTGACATTCCGAACCTTGGCCCCGCCTCAGAGGCAGCCTATGCCCGTGCCGGTATAACCTCGGCCGAGGAAATCGAAGCGATGGGCGCCGATGCCGCCTACCTCCGGCTCCTGCAAACCGGCAGCCAGCCGCATTTCATCGGCTACTATGTTCTGGTCATGGGCCTGCAAGGCCGCCCGTGGAACGATTGCCAGGGCGCCGAGAAAAAGGCGCTCCGCGTCAGGTTCGACGCCCTCAAGGCCCAGGCCGCCGCAACCCCCACCAAAGAAAAAGACCACTCCCGGCTGGAAGCGGTCTTCAATGAAATCGGGCTTCTGCAACCCCGCGGCTGACGGCAAAGTCCTTGCAAGGATTTTGCCGCCGCCCAAGTCCGCTGTCAGCGATCAGCCAACCAGCTCAAGGCCCGAGAAGAAGAACGAGATTTCGCGCGCGGCAGACGCGGCGCTGTCGGAACCGTGGACCGAGTTTTCGCCTTTCGACAGCGCGAAGTCCTTGCGGATCGGGCCAGCGTCAGCAGCGGCCGGATCGGTCGCGCCCATCACTTCGCGGTTCTTGGCAATGGCATTGTCGCCTTCCAGAACCTGCACCACGACTGGCTCCGACGCCATGAACGTGCACAGCTCGCCATAGAAGCCACGCTCCTTGTGCTCGGCATAGAACTCGCCAGCTTGCGCCGGGGTCAGATGGATGCGCTTGGACGCGACGACGCGCAGGCCCGCATCCTCGAACTTGGCAACGATCTTGCCGGTCAGGTTGCGCTTGGTGGCATCGGGTTTGATGATCGAAAGGGTACGTTCGGTGGCCATGTCTGTCTCACTAAGTTGGGCGCCTCGGCGCCAGATCTGATGGCGCGCCTGCTACCATGCGGCGCGCCCGATGAAAACCTCGGAATCGCCCTTCAGGCATGATAGCGTCCCCGTCTCACACAGCGGGAGACGTGCAATGCCAGTCGAAAGTATCGGCGGTTTCTTCTTCCGCGCCAAGGATCCAGACAGTCTGGCGACCTGGTATGCGGACCATCTCGGCATCGGCCCCGGCCTCGGGCGTACCACCAAGGGGGCGGAAGGCCCTTATTGGCGCATAGGCGGCGGGCCGGTGGTTTTCCAGCCCTTCCCGGAAAGCAGCACCTACTTTCCGCCCGACCATCGCTACATGCTGAACCTCAGGGTCTCGAACCTCGAAGGCATGCTGACCCGCTTCGAGCGTTCCGGCATCGCGGCCGAAACCCGGCCCGAGTGGGACGATCCGGTCTACGGCCGCTTCGCCCGCATCCACGACCCCGAAGGCAATCCCATCGAACTGTGGGAGCCGCCTGCACCCCTGACCGACGGCTGACAGGTGCGGAGAGGCTGCTTGTGCGCGCCTCTTGGGGCAGAACCGATCAGCCAGCTAGTAGGTGGCTGGATGCCCGGTCCATTTCCCGAAAGCGAAAGCCGCAGGGAAAGAGGCGCGCGGCAGGCTTCGGACATCGCAATCCGGGCGCGCATGACTGGGCGGGCGCGGAATGCGCCTGCCATAGGGCAGTCATGCGCGCCCGGATTTGTCGCGGGACAAATCCGCATATTCCGGCCGGCGCGCTTGATGACCCAAGAAAACCGGCTGCGTTCGCGCGGCTTCATCGGGTTGCGCGCCTTCATGCGCCAATGTCAGGACCCGGCAGCTCCTCCGCCGCGACCGCCCGTTTCAGCCGCCTCAGCATCGACCAGACGATCAGCCGGTGCGCAGGCCCCACCGGCAGCATGTAAAGATGCCCGAACAGGTTCTTCACACGCACCGACGCCGTGACCTGCACCCTTCGGCCCTCGGTGGTGATGCAGGCCATCACGTCCAGATGCCAGTCACGTACCGTCAGCGCCAGCAGATCGTCCCGCACCGCGTCCACCGTGAAGAACGCAAGCTTGTCACCCACCCGCACCTCGTCCGGCGGCGCCGCCTTCAGCCCGTTGATCGGCGCCACGCCAAACAGGCCCGAAATCCCGTCGCGAACCCGAAACGCCAGCGGCAACAGCGGCAGCTCATCGGCGGTCGACCGCTGCCACACCTCCAGCGCCGTCAGCGGACGCGCCAGTTCCACCTCGCCCACATGCAAGAACTGCAACGCTTCGCGCGGCGCGATCAGCATGGCCTCGACTGGCAGCGAAATGGCACGCATGGCGGCTCCCTTTGGCGTGAGTGTCCGCCCCGGCGCGCAATCGTGCAAGCCCATGCGATTGACGCCAATAGCCGCATGAGGCATGGGACTGCCATGCTTCAGATATCCGACATCACCTACTCCGTCGAAGGCCGCCCCCTCTTTGAAGGGGCGTCGGCCACTATTCCGACCGGCCACAAGGTCGGCCTCGTCGGCCAGAACGGCACCGGCAAGACCACGCTCTTCCGCCTGATCCGCGGCGAGCTGGCGCTTGAAGGCGGCGAAATCTCGATGCCGTCGCGCGCCAAGATCGGCGGCGTCGCGCAGGAAGTCCCGTCCTCGTCGACCTCGCTCATCGACACGGTGCTCGAGGCCGACACCGAACGCGCCAGTCTCATGGCCGAATCCCTGCACGCCACCGACCCGCACCGCATCGCCGATATCCAGTCGCGCCTTGCCGACATCGACGCATGGTCTGCCGAGGCCCGCGCCTCGTCGATCCTGCGCGGCCTTGGCTTTGATACCGAGGCCCAGCGTCGCCCCTGCTCCGACTTCTCCGGCGGCTGGCGCATGCGCGTCGCGCTCGCGGGTGTCCTCTTCGCCCAGCCCGACCTCCTGCTGCTCGACGAACCGACCAACTACCTCGACCTCGAAGGCGCGCTCTGGCTCGAAAGCTATCTCGCGAAATACCCCCACACCGTCATCATCATCAGCCACGACCGCGGCCTTCTGAACCGCGCCGTCGGCTCGATCCTGCACCTTGAGAACCGCAAGCTCACCTATTGGTCCGGCCCCTACGACCAGTTCGCCCGCCAGCGCGCCGAACTCCGTGCCGTCCAGACCGCCGAGGCCAAGAAGCAAGACGCCCGCCGCGCCCACCTGCAAAGCTTCGTCGACCGCTTCAAGGCCAAGGCGTCGAAAGCCGTTCAGGCGCAAAGCCGCGTCAAGATGCTCGAGAAGATGACCCCGATCCTCGCCCCCGAGGAGGCCAAGAAGGTCGTCTTCACCTTCCCCGAACCCGAACAGCTCTCACCGCCGATCATCACCATGGACGGCGCGTCTGTCGGCTACGGCGGCCCGCCCGTTCTGAAACGCCTCAACCTGCGCATCGACCAAGACGACCGCATCGCGCTTCTGGGCCGCAACGGCGAGGGTAAATCGACCCTCTCCAAGCTCCTCGCCGGCAAACTCCCCGCCGCTGAGGGCAAGCTCGTGCGCTCCTCAAAGCTGCGCATCGGCTACTTCGCCCAGCATCAGGTCGACGAACTTCACCTCGACGAGACGCCGCTCCAGCACATCATGCGCCAGCGCCCCGGCGAGGGTCAGGCCAAGCT
>JBATMT010000269.1:0-2378 GCA_049289975.1 Paracoccaceae bacterium
GCTGGCGGCCGTGGGCTTTGCCAAGGCCAAGCGCCGGCGGCAGATCATGATCGCCACCTCGTCCATCGGACCCGGTGCCCTCAATATGGTTACGGCTGCCGGTACGGCCCACGCGAACCGCCTGCCAATCCTGCTGATCGCGGGTGACACCTTCACAAACCGCCTTCCCGATCCGGTCTTGCAGCAGGTCGAGCATTACAACAACCCGACCCTTACCGTGAATGATGCCTTCAAGTCTGTGACCCGCTACTGGGACAGGATCACCCATCCGGCACAGATCATCTCGTCATTGCCGCAGGCTGTTGCTGCCATGCTCGACCCGGCAGACTGCGGTCCCGCTTTCATCGCCCTGCCGCAAGATACTCAGGAACTGGCCTTTGATTATCCCGAAGTGTTCTTCACGCCGCGCCTATGGTCGATTCCGCGCCCGCGCGCGGATCGTGCTGCGCTCGCGGCGGCGGCCAAGCTTCTTGAAACTGCCAGGAAACCCGTAATCATTTCCGGTGGCGGCGTCCGCTATTCGCAGGCCGAGGATGCCGTAGCCGCCTTCGCCGCCAAGCGCGGCATTCCGGTGGTCGAGACCATCGCTGGCAAGGGTGGCCTGACCCACTATCACCCGGTCCACTCTGGACCCATCGGCATCATCGGCTCCACCTCTGCCAACACGCTCGCTGCCGAGGCCGATGTCATCATCGCGATCGGCACCCGGCTTCAGGACTTCACCACCGGTAGTTGGACTGCGTTTTCTCACGATGCACAGTTCATCTCGATCAATGCCGCGCGCTTCGATGCGATGAAGCACCGCTCGCTGGCGGTCGTGGGCGACGCGCTTGAAACGGTTTCGGAACTCGACGCTAGCCTTGGCGACTGGACAGCTCCGGCGGGCCATCTGTCGCACGCCAAGGCGCTTTTCGCGGAATGGGACGCGCTGCTTGATACCCACCAGACCCCGACCAACACCCCGGTGCCGACTTACGCACAGGTCGTCAACATGGTGAACCTGGCGGCAGGCGAGACCGACACGCTGATCTCAGCCGCAGGCGGCCTCCCCGGCGAGGTCGCAAAAGGCTGGCGCGTCAAGGCACCCAACACATTCGATCTCGAATTTGGCTTTTCCTGCATGGGCTATGAAATTGCCGCAGGCTGGGGCTGTGCGATGGCACAAGAAGGCCCGGGGGCAGTAGGCGGCACGCCTATCGTCATGCTGGGCGATGGCACCTACATGATGATGAACTCCGACATCTATTCAGCGGTGCTGTCCCGCCACAAGATGATCGTCATTGTCTGTGACAACGGCGGCTATGCGGTCATCAGCCGTCTGCAACAGTTCAAGGGCGTCCCCGGCTTCAACAACCTGCTCAAGGACTGCCGTATCCAGAATGCCGCCGATCCACTCCACGTCGACTTCGCCGCCCACGCCGCGGCTATGGGGGCCGCCAGCCGTAAATGCGAAAGCCTCGCCGACCTCAAGGCAGCGCTTGAATGGGCCAAGGGCAATGACCGGACAACGGTCCTGTCCATCGTCACCGACGCCTATGCGTGGGTCCCCGGCGACGCCGACTGGGATGTCGGCGTACCGGAAGTGTCGAACCGGGAAAGCGTGGCCAAGGCCCGCGCCCATCAGGAAGAAATTCGCTCCAAACAGCGTGTGGGAGTCTGACGCATGAAAGCCAAACTGGGCATCGCACCGATTGCATGGTGGAACGACGATCTGGCGGAACTGTCCGACGACGTGAGCCTTGAGGAGTGCCTGCGCCAAGCCTCGACTGCTGGCTTTACGGGCATGGAAACCGGTCGCCGCTTCCCGATGGACATGGGCGAGCTAGGCCCGATCCTCCTGAAATATGGCATCTCGGTTTGTGGCGGTTGGTTCTCCGGCCTGTTGCTCGACGGTGATCTTGAAACTGAAAAAGACCGCATCGCCGCGCAGATGGCATTCTTCAAGGCCGCTGATGCACCCTGCATAGTCTATGGCGAAACCGCACGTTCCGTGCAGGGTGTTAAGTCCGCACCGCTGTCTACCAAACCCAAACTGACCGAGACGGAAACCGCCGCATATGGCCGCAAGATGAGCGACTTTGCCGATTGGTGTGCAGGGCAGGGGATGCCAATCAGCTACCACCATCACATGGCAGCGGCCATCGAGACCGAAGCAGAGCTTGACCTCTTCATGAAGCACTCCAGCGTGCCGCTTCTGTTCGACGCGGGCCACATGGCCTTTGCGGGTGGCGACGTGCTCCGCGTACTCGACAATCACCACAAGCGCATCACCCACGTCCACACCAAGGACATCCGCCGCCCAGTGATCGACAAACTGGACCGCACCCGGGAAAGCTTCCTCGACGCCGTGGTGAAAGGCGCCTTCACCGTCCCCGGCG